>JASLAV010000451.1 GCA_030146905.1 Lentzea sp.
GCGCCACGCCGTCGTCGAGGCGGTGGAGGTCGTCGGCCTCGCGATGGAGGTCCTGGGTGGACGGTCGTTCTTCCGGCGTTCACCGCTGGAGCGCGCCTACCGCGACGTGCGCGCGGGAACGTTCCACCCGCTCACCCCGGAAGCCACACTCGTGTACGCGGGCAAGCTCGCACAGGGTGACCCCGGTGTCACGGAATAAGTTCAGGTTGTAGGCACGCCAAGGGTTTGCGAGGATGCGGTCCCGTCTCTTCCGAGGAGCGATTCCGGTGGCCACTCGTCTCAACCCGTACCTCCGCTTCGACGGTCAGGCCCGCCAGGCGATGGAGTTCTACCAGTCGGTCTTCGGCGGAGAGCTGAAGATGAACACGTTCGGCGAGTTCGGCATGCAGGACTCGCCGCAGGCGGACCAGATCATGCACGCGCAGCTGGAGACCGACGCCGGCTACACGATCATGGCTTCCGACACGCCACCCGGCATGGAGGTCAGGACCGGGTCCAGCATCACGGTGTCGCTGTCGGGCGACGAGGACGTGCTGCGCGAGTACTTCGCCGAGCTCGCGGAGGGCGGCGAGGTCGGCACGCCGCTGGAGAAGCAGATGTGGGGCGACGAGTACGGCGACCTCGTCGACAGGTTCGGCGTGAGCTGGATGGTCAACCTGAACGGCCTGGGCTGACACCTGGCAGCGGCCACCGGCGTGTTGCATCCTGTGGACCATGAGCGAGCGTCTGCGGGGTGTGGTCGACCAACTCGCGATCCGGCCGGGTGACCGGGTGCTGGAGATCGGTTGCGGTCAAGGAGTGGCCGCCACGATGGTGTGCCGGCTGCTGACCACCGGAACGCTCACGGCGGTCGACCGTTCCGTGAAGATGGTCGAGGCGGCGACGCGCCGCAACGCCGCGTACGTGGCGTCGGGCAAGGCCGAGTTCCTCATCGCGTCGCTCGAGGACATGAACCTGGGCGACCGCCGGTTCGACCTGGTCTTCGCCGTGCGGGTCGGGCTGTTCCACCGCGAACCCGACCGCGCGCACGCGTTGGTGCGGCCGTGGCTGGCGCCGGGCGGGCGCGTGCTGTCGTTCTTCGACGTGCCGGTCTAGACGCGGCTGAGCAGGTCGGCGATCAGCTTCTTCGACGGCTCGACACCTGCGGGCGATTTCACCTCGACCTGCGTCCTGCCCTTGCGCGCCGTCACCGTGTGCTGGGTCGTCTCCGAGCCGCCCGCCGTCGTCTCGTAGGCCTCGTCCTGGAAGCCCTCGATCGCCTTGGCCGTCTCCGGCCTGGTCCCCGCGAACGTCGCGGCCGTCGCGTTCGTCGTGAACCGCACCTCGACGGGCATGCCGGAGCCCACGTACGTGCACGTCGTGACGGCCTTGTCGACGGTCTCGCGCTGTCCCTGCAGCCGCAGCCCGAGCGCCTTGCCCACGACGGACGAGTTGGCGTTGGCGCAGTTCGGTCCGTTGCCGGCGGGCTGCTCCACGGTCGTCGGGGCCTGCGGCACCGGGTCATGAGCCGTCTGCGGGGTGGAGGTGCAGGCGGTGAGCAGGAACGCGGTGGCGGCGAGGAGGGTGATGCGCACACCGGTACATCGAGCCTGCCGCCGCCGCGTTACCCCGAAAGGCCCCCGTCGAGGGTCAGCGCGAGGATCTCGTCCACACGCGCGTCCCAGTCCGCGTCGGCGACCGTGCCGCCCAGCACCGCCACCACCGCCAGCGTCACGGTGCCCTCGACGTCCGCCGTCAGCGCCGGAACGCCGGTGGTGGGCGTGAACGCCGTGCCCTGCGGTGCGGTCCGCCGCTCGGTGCCGGTCCAGCCGCGCACCCCCACCAGGCCGGACGGCAGGCCGGTCGCCCAGCCGGTGAGCTCTGCCCTCGTTCCCGGCGGCGCGCCGATCACGCGGTGGATCCGCAGCTCCTGATCATCCCAGACGGCCGTGACGCTCTCGATGCGCAGACCGGGCACCATCGGCTGGTGGGCGTCGAACACCGGGAGGTGCCAGGACGCCGCCCAGTTGTCCCGCGCGCCCAGCGGGCGGATCCGCCTGCGGACGCTGCGGTCGCCCCTGACCACCAGGCAGAGGTGGTTGTCCTGGACGTTCCACTTCGACGTCGGGCCGGTCGTCGTCGAGTAGGCGAACCGGCTGTAGAGCGGGTCGTCGTCGGTCGCGTGCTCGCCCTCGAACGGCCGGACGTGGTCGCTGCCGTGGTTGTGCAGCCTGGTGACGCCGCCGTGCCGCTGGATGAGCAGGCCCGGTCCCGGCAGTGCGAGCGTGCGGTCCTCGTCGATCTTCTCCTCGGCAGAGGTCCACAGTGGATGGTCAGGTCCCGCGAGTAGGCAGACGAACGCCTTGGAGGCCCAGTAGGGCGAGGCAGGGCCGGAGTAGGGCTGCAGGCTCGCCTCGTGCGGGCCGTGCCAGCCGAGGTTGAGCAGGCCGTCGGTGAGCGAACCTCGGTCGAGGAAGTACCGCAGGGTGTTGCCGATGAGGAAGCGGGAGTGGCCGGGACTCAACGGGGTCTCGCCGGTGACCGCGCCCAGCGCGATGGCGGCGGACGCCGCGAACCGGTAGGTCAGCGACCGTCCGAAGTAGATCGGAGCGCCGTCGGAGCCGAACAGCAGGTGGAAGCTCTCCAAGTGCTCGCGCAGGTGCGTGGTGACCGGCCGATCGCCGAGGAACGCGTCCAGCGCCGGGTAGAGGTGCAGCGCCCAGCCGTTGTAGTGGTCGAAAGCGCGGCCGTCGCCGTCGGAGTACCAGCCGTCGCCGCGGTACCAGCCGTCGAGCAGCTCCATCGCCCGCTGCTTGGCCTGCCGGGTCTCGTCGTCGCCGCGACCGGCCGCTTCCAGGAAGGACGCGACCGTGTACGGGAAGAAGTACCAGTTGTTCGCCGCCGGGACCCGTCGCAGCGACTCGCGCAGCCACGCCTCCGCGCGGTCCTGGACGTTCTCCGGCAGCTCGTCCCACAGCCACTGCCTGGTGAGCCGCAGGCCGAGCGCCACCGACGCCGACTCCACCATCGGCTGGCCGACGTCGGTGATCGCGGGCCACCGTCCCGCCGTTCCCGCCGCGAGGCCGGCCGCGTAGCGCTCCAGCCAGTTGTGCGGGTCGTCGCCGTGCGCGGTGCGGAACGCGGCGGCGAGGAACGTGCGGGCATAACCCTCCAGGCCGTCGGACTCCACGCCACTGCGCGACGGGCGTCCCGGCAGGTCGAGGAAGGCGCTGTCGTGGGAGGCGTAGCGCCAGGCGGAGCCGAGCAGGCCGTCCGCGGTGGCCACCCAGTGCTCCCTGGTCAGGCCGGTGTGAGGGCTGAGCACGAGGTCGTCGTCCGGGAGCTTCACGCGATGCGTTCCCTTCGTTCGGCGGGCACCGGGGTCTGGAACGGCTCGCCGTTCACCCACCTGCGAACCTCCTCCACGGCGTGGCGGGCCAGGCGGCTCCACTCGTTGCCCTGCGATCCGGCCAGGTGGGGTGTGATGAGCACGTTGTCGTTGCGCCACAACGGGTGGTCCTCCGGCAGCACCTCGGGGTCGGTCACGTCGAGCACCGCCCTGATCCGGCCGGCCTCGGCGGCGAGCGCGTCCTGGTCGACGACGGCGCCGCGGGCGGTGTTGATCAGCACGGCGTCGTCGCGCAGCAGCCCCAGCAGGTCCGCGCTCACCAGTCCCCTGGTCTCCGGCAGCAACGGCGTGTGCACGCTGACGACGTCGCTGCGCCGGAACAGCTCGGTGATCCCCACGGACTCGGCACCGTCCACTCCGGTCACGTACGGGTCGTGCACCAGCAGCCGGAAGTCGTAGGGCCGCAGCAGCTCGATCACCCGGCGGCCGATCATGGACGCGGACAGGACGCCGATCGTGGCACCGAAGTTGCCGACGGTCGCGGGAACCTCGTACACCGAGATCCGCTTCGACTCGCGGTACTCGCGTGCGCGTTCGAGGACGCGTTTGCCGCTGAGCAGGATCATCGCGACGGTGTACTCGGCGACCGGCAGCGCGTTGGCCTGCGCGGCGGAGGAGACCACGATGCCGCGTTCCCAGCACGCGTCGGTGACGAACCCCTTGACCGACCCCGCGGTGTGCACGATCGCCCTGAGACCGGGGAGCGTCGCGAGCACCTCCGCGGTGATCGGCGGGCAGCCCCAGCCCGTGACGAGCAGGTCGACGTCCCCGACCTCGCCGAAGTCCTGGGTGACGGGCCCGAACTCGCAGATCGCGCGCAGATCGCCGAGCACGGGCGTGAGGACGGCGGCGGCGGCCTCCGCCGACATCACACCCGCGGCCCTCACTTGACGGCTCCCGCGGTCATGCCGGCGCGCCAGAACCGTTGCAGCAGCATGAAGGCCAGGATCAGCGGCAGGACGGCGAACAACGATCCCATGATCACCACCGGGTAGTACTCCGGCGACACCGTGGCCGAGCTGTTCCACTGGTAGAGGCCGAGGCTGACCGGGTACAGCTTCTGGTCGGACAGCATGACCATCGGCAGGAAGAAGTTGTTCCAGATCGTGGTGAGCTGGAACAGGAACAGCGTGACGACACCGGGTCCCAGCATCCGCAGCGCGACCTTGAAGTAGGTGCCGAGGTCGCCCGCGCCGTCGATGCGCGCGGCCTCCAGCACCTCGTCCGGCACGTAGCCCTGGGCGAAGATCCGGCCGAGGTACACGCCGAACGGGCTGAACAGCGCCGGGATGAACACCGCCCAGTACGTGTTGACCAGGCCCGCCTCGGACGCCATCAGGTACAGCGGCAGCGCGAGCACGGTCTGCGGCACCATCACGGCGGCGAGCACCAGGCCGAAGAGCTTCTCCTTGTGGCGGAACGAGTACTTGTCGAACGCGTACCCCGCCGCGATGGAGATGAACGCGCTCACCGCCGCGCCGATCACCGCGTACAGCAGGCTGTTGAGGTACCAGCGCCCGTAGAGCCCCTTGTCCATCGCGAAGAGCTCTCCGACGTTCTCGACGAACGAGAAGTCGCTCAGCGACAGCAGATCGCTCTGGAACAGCGCGTCGACGTTCTTCGTGGAGGCGAGCAGCAACCACAGCACCGGGAGCAGGGTGTAGAGGACCGAGATGCCGACGACGACGTTGACCGCGGTCCGGCCGAGGAGGGTCATCAGACGGCCTTCCTGTTCGTCCAGCGGGTGACGGCGAAGGACAGCACGACGGTGAAGGCCAGCAGGACCACGGAGGCGGCCGCGGCGAGGCCGTAGTTGTTGCGGGTGAAGGCGGCGTCGTAGATGTACATGCTCGGCGAGAACCTGGCGCTGATCATCGGTGTGGACTGGCTGAGCAGCACCGGTTCGGTGAAGAGCTGCAGCGCCCAGATGAGCGTGAAGATGCCGACCGTGACGATCGCGCCGCGCACCAGCGGTGCCTTGATGCGGACCGCCTGCTTGACCGGCCCGGCACCGTCCACGACGGACGCTTCCAGCACCTCCCTCGGCACGGCCTGGAGTGCCGCGTAGAAGATCACCATGTTGTAGCCGAGGTTGCTCCACAGGGCGATGTTCACGATCGACGGCAGCACGGTGTGGATGCCCAGGAAGTTGATCTCGATGTCGGCCCTGGCGAACAGGTCGACGATCGGGCTCAGGCCTGGTGTGTAGAGGTAGAGCCAGATCAGGGCGGCGATGATGCCCGGTACGGCGTGCGGCAGGTACAGGCCCATCTGCGCCCAGCTCCGCAGCTTCGCCACGCCGGAGTCGAGCAGCAGCGCGAGGGTGAGCGCGCCGACGACCATCAGCGGGATGTAGATCAGGCAGTAGAGGACGACGGTGCCGAGCCCGTTGAGGAACGTCGGGTCGCTCAGCACAGCCACGTAGCTGCGCAGGCCGACGAAGACCGTGCTCTCCTCGCCGAAGCCCAGCCCCGGCTGGTCGGCGGCGAAGAAGCTCAGCCAGATCGCGGTGCCGGTCGGGACGAGGAACACCGCCACGAGCAACAGGAAGAACGGCGCCATCAGGACGGCGCAGGCGAGTCTGCCCTTCACCGCGCACCCTCCTCAGTGGACAGACCGAGGGCTTTCAGGTCGGGCATCGTGCCGCTCTGGGCCTCCCGCACCGCGTCGATCACCGTGCCCTCACCGGCGCCCGCCCGCGCGAACCCGTCCTGCATGACCCTCTGCGTTGCGGACATCCGCGGACCCCACACCCAGCCGTCGCGGATCTTGCCCGCCTCCTGCTCGAAGAGCCGGTAGACGTCCTGACCGCCGTAGTACTCGGCGGGGAACGCCTTGGCGCCCGTCTCGACGAGGCCGGGAGCGACCGGGTACTGGCTGCTGGTGCCGCTCTTGAGGCGGGCGGTGAGCGCGTCGGGGTGCGTGCACTGCCACTCGATGAACTCCATCGCTGCCTCCGGCTGCTGGGAGTCCTTGGTGACGGCGAACGTGGAGCCGCCGTGCGTGCCGACGACGGGACGGTCCCAGATCGGCATCGGGGCGATGCGCCACTTGCCCTTCTGCGCGGGCCTCGCCCGCATCTGCGCGCCCGCGTCCCACGCACCGCTCAGCCGGGTGAGGATCCGGTCCTGGCCGACCTGCGCGTCGTGCTGCTTGCTGTCGGCGGCGTTGCGGAAGACCACGTCCTCGTCGATCAGCCGCTGCCAGTAGGCGGCGACCTTCCTGGTGGGTTCGTCGGCCATCGACACGCGCCACCTGCCACCGCTGGTGTCGAACCACTGGGCGCCCGCCTGCCAGGCGAAGCACGCGAACTGCATGGCGCCGTCCGTCGGGAACAGCGTGAGCCGCTTGTCCGGCAACCGGTTCCTCACCGTGCGCGCGAGGTCCGCGAACTCGTCCCAGGTCGTGGGTACCGCGAACCCGTTGCTCTCGAACAGGTCGGCCCGGTAGTGCAGAACCATCGGCTCGACGTCGAGGGGGACGCTGAACACGCGGTTGTCGAACGTCGTGAGCTGCAGCGCCTGCGGCAGGAGCTTCTGCTTCACGCGGTCGGTCACGAGGTCGGTGATGTCGCGGGCGACGCCGTCGATCGCGTATCCCGGGACCTGCGGGTACTCGATGGTGGCGACGTCCGGTGCGTTGCCCGCACGAGCCGCGTTGCTGAGCTTGGCGTACCCGCCCTGCCCACCGGAGGGGATCTGCTGGAAGACCACCCTGATGCGGTTCTGCGAGGAGTTGAAAGCGTCGACGACCTGCTGGCTACCGCGCAGGGCCGACCAGAACGTGATCTCTACCGGACCTCCGGCACCGCGGCGTTGCGGAGTGGAGCAGGCCGCCAGTGGTGCCGTGAGGCCCGCCGCGAGGAGCGTGCGACGACTCAGGCGCATGTCGCGCATCCTGATCGCCTGATCGGTTTGTCGTCAAGAAACGTTCAAACGCTCAGTCGATGAGCGGACCTTCAACTCCGGCAGCAGCTCGATGCGTTCGGTGGTGTTCGCGGAGGCCTTCAGCTGCCGGAGCAACAGCTCAGCGGCCACCTTGCCGACCTCGGTCTTCGGCGGCGCGACCGCCGTGAGCGGGATGCTGCCGAGCGCGGCGACCACGTCGTCGTACGCCACGACCGAACACCGCTGCGGCACCTTGATCCCCGCGTCCGTCAGCTGCTGGACCAGCATCAACGCGTCCACGTCGCCGTGCAGGATCGTCGCGGTCGCCCGGTGCGCACGCAGGATGCCCACGAGCCCCGTCTCCGGCGAGCTCCTGACCGTGATGGCGTCCTCCAGGTCAGCGGAGATCTCCTTGAACGCCCTCCTGAGCGCACGGGCCGTCGGGCTGTCGTCGCGGGCGGCCAGCACGATCCGGCGGTGACCGAGGTCGGTCAGGTGCTTCACGGCGAGGTGCATGCCGTACCAGTGGTCGGAGCAGACGGAGTTCATCGCCCTGAGCCGCCCGCTCGGCCGGCGTTCCATGAGCACGGTCGGCACCCCGGTCTCCGCCAGCCAGCCGTCGGCGGTCTCCTCCTCCTGGGTCCGCCACCGCGGCGCGATGAGCAGCCCCTGGACCGGTTCGCTGAGCGCACGCTCGACGATCGGCTGCTCGGCACCCTCGACCTGCGGCGCGATGTGCAGCACCACCCGCATGCCCGCGTCTTCGAGCGCTTTGCGGGCACCGTTCATCGTCTCGTACAGGTACGTGTGGCGCTCCGGCACGACCAGCGCGACCGACCCGTTGACCGCGCTCCTGGGCGACGGCTGCTCGACCGGCGTCAACGACCGCACGACCCCATGTCCGCGACGCAGCTTCCCGGCCTGGGCCAGCTCCTCGACGTCGCGCCTGATCGTCACGATCGACACGTCGAGCTCGCCGGCCAGGTCGCTCACCTTGACCGTGCCCCGCGACGCGACGACGGCCAGGATCCGCTGCCGCCGCACCTCGCTGGACTCACGCATGGGTGTCCGCCTGTTCGTTTGAGCGTTTTGCGGGGAGCATAACCCGCGGAACGCTCACGGCGCCGACCAAGGCACCCGCCGCTCAGCTGAAACGACTCTCAGCGGACGAGGGCTAGCTTCGGCCGCGAAGGGGGCGACATGAAGATCGTGATTCCAGGCGGTACCGGCCAGGTCGGCAACGTCCTGCGCCGCGCACTCACGGCAGCGGGCCACGAGGTGGTGGTCATCAGCAGGAGCGGTGGCGTGCGGTGGGACGGCAGCACGCTCGGCGCGTGGGCGGAGGAGATCGACGGCGCCGACGTCGTGGTCAACCTGGCCGGGCGCAGCGTGAGCTGCCGCTACACCGCCGAGAACCTCCAGCAGATGATGCGGTCGCGGATCGACTCGGCGCGCGTGGTCGGTGAGGCGATCGCCAAGGCGGAGAAGCCGCCGCGGGTGTGGTTGCAGATGAGCACCGCGACGATCTACGCGCACCGGTTCGACGCGGCGAACGACGAGGCGACCGGTGTCCTGGGCGGCCGTGAGCCGGACGTGCCCGGCTACTGGGCGTACAGCGTCGAGATCGCCAAGCGCTGGGAGGCCGAGCTGGAGGAGGCCGACACGCCGCACACCCGCAAGGTCGCGCTGCGGGCGGCGATGGTGATGAGCCCGGACAAGGGCGGTGTCTTCGACCACCTGTCGTGGATGACGCGGCTCGGGCTCGGCGGGCCCATCGCGGGCGGGCGGCAGTACGTGTCGTGGATCCACGACGAGGACTTCGTGCGCGCCGTGGCGTTGCTGATCAGGGAGCCGGTCGACGGCGCCGTCAACCTGGCCGCGCCGAACCCGTTGCCGCAGCGCGACTTCATGCGCGAGCTCAGGAAGGCGTGGCGCGTCCCCGCCGGGCTGCCGGCCACGAGCTGGATGGCGGAGATCGGGGCGTTCGCGCTGAGGAGCGACACCGAGCTGCTGCTCAAGAGCCGCAGGGTGGCGCCGGGCAGGCTGTTGCGGGCAGGATTCGAGTTCCGGTTCCCGCACTGGCGGGAGGCGGCGCAGGACCTGGCCGGACGCAGGAGGTGAGATGCCGCGGATCAACGACGTCGGCGGGGTGGACGGCTTCGGGCCGGTGGAGGAGGAGCTCGACGAACCTCCGTTCCACGCCGACTGGGAGGCGCACGTGCTCGCGATGAACCGGGCGTTGATCGGGCGCGGCATCTACAACCTGGACGAGTTCCGCGACGCCGTCGAGCGGACGATGACGCACGAGTCGTCGTACTACGAGAACTGGTTCCGGGCGATCGAGACGTTGCTGCGGGAGCGCGGCCATGTCTGAGCGGTACCGCAGCGGCGACCGGGTCCGGACGTCCGCTGTGGACCCCGATCACCACACCCGGCTGCCGCACTACGCGCGCGGGAAGACCGGCGAGATCGTCGACGACGACGGCGTTCATCCGCTGGCGGACCTGAGCGCGCAGGGTGTCCAGCAGCCGCGACAGGTCTACCTGGTGCGGTTCACCGCACAGGAACTGTTCGGGCACGGCGACCACAGCGTGACGCTGTCCCTCTGGGAGGACTACCTCAGCGATGAGTGACGACCACGACGACTCCCCGATCGCCGCTCGCGTGCGCGAGCTGGAAGCGGTCCTCGAGGAGAAGGGGCTGCTGGACGCGCAGGAGCTGGACCGCGCGCTGGAGGCGTTCGCGAACAGGGCCTCGCCGGCCAACGGGTACCGCGTCGTGGCGCGGGCGTGGGTCGACGACGGCTTCAGGACGCGGCTGCTGGAGAACGCGAACGAGGCGTTGCCCGAGCTCGGGCTGTCGATGGGCGGCGGCCTGCAGGTGCAACGGCTGCACGTCGTCGAGAACACCGAGAACGTGCACAACGTCATCGTGTGCACGCTCTGCAGCTGCTACCCGCTGTCGCTGCTGGGCCCGTCCCCGACCTGGTACAAGAGCCCTGCCTACCGGTCGAAGGTCGTGAGCCACCCGCGCGAGATGCTGGCGCAGTTCGGGCTCACGGTGCCGGAGGACACCGAGATCCAGGTGTGGGACGCGAACGCCGAGTCGCGGTACATGGTGCTGCCGCGACGCCCCGAGGGCACCGAGCACCTGGGTGAAGAGGAGCTCGCGGGCATCGTGACCCGCAACGGGCTGATCGGCACCGCGGCCGTGTGACCGGCCGCGGTGCCTGGTCGGGCTAGAGGTTCTTCATGATGGTGTCGATCGCCTTGCCGAGCTGCGCGTACTTCTCCGTGTACAGCACGGGGAACACGCCGGGCGGGTCGGCCGGGCGGTCGGCGTCGACGTAGTCGGTGCCGAGGTTGCAGAACACCACGACGACGTAGTTGCGGTTGTCCTTGCCGCGGAACGACTTCACGATGCCCGCGTCGGAACCGGTGGTGTCGACCCAGCCGGTCTTGTGCGCGAAGGTCACCTCAGCGGCCTCGTTGCACGGCCGGACGTCGCGGTCGTAGACCGCGTCCCCGACCTTCACGGTGCCGTCCGGCTGGATCCAGCGCGACGGCACCTGCTGCGGGATTCCCTGCACCGGGTAGTCGCGGCCGCACCAGTTCGGCGTGGACAGCATCTCGTTGTGGCCCTGGCCCGCCAGGGTCTCCTGGAAGAACTTCCGCGACGAGACCGACAGCTCGTTGCGGGTGACCGCCTTGCCGGCGTCCGTCGTCCACAGCACGCCCGCGCCGCCGTTGACCAGCAGCAGGAGCTTCGCGGTGTCCAGACCGCTCATGTTCGAGCCGATCCAGCGCCCGCCGTTGCCGGGGATGGTCTCGGTGACCATCAGGGTCGGCATGCCGAGGTCGACGAACGACTGGTTCACGGCGTCCCACGAGTTCAGGTCGTGGATCAGCTTGATCAGCGCGCAGGTCGACTCGTTCTGCGACTTCGTAATCATCTCGTCGAAGTGCTGCCGGATCTTCTTCACCGACGGCCCGCCGCACGCCTCGCGCACCGGGTTCGGGTTGTAGGCGTAGTCGGCGTCCAGGTCGAGCTTGCCCTGGTCGGCCAGGCGCAGGACGCCGAAGCCCACCATCAGCTTGAACACCGACGCCGGGTACGGCGAGGAGAAGTCGATCGGGGCGTTCTCCCTGCCCGCCAGCACGTCACGCGTGCCCTTGCCGCCGTTCACGTCCCACTCGGTGTCGTCCCACCAGCGGTAGCGAACCTGGTCGGTGGCGAGGCTCTTCTGCTTGACCGGCACGACGACGCCCTGCGGGTACTGCGGGCTGAGCAGCACGTTCGCGACGGCCGCCGGGCGCCCGACCGCGTCGAGCTCGATGATCGCGGCGTCCATGTTCGGCGTCTGGTGCAACGGCTTGCCCGCCTGCACCGACATCGTGCGGGCCTTGTTCGCCAGCTCGGCGGGACTCGGGTCGTACTTCTCGCGCTTCTCCGCCGACAGCGCGATGCCGCTCTCCGGCGGCGTCAGGTCGATCACGTCCTTGAAGTTCTGCGCGACGATCGCTTCGCGCAGGCGCTCCGCCAGCGGGTGCTGCTCTTCTCCGGCGTTGGCGGCCGGTGTCAGAGCGGCACCCGTGATCGTGAGCGCGGTGCACAACGCGGTGAACCGCTTGAAATTCATCCACTCCCCCAGTGACGGTGGTGCCGGGGACCCTCCCCGGCGGGTTTTCTGCTCCACACAGGGGTCAACGGGGCGAACGCGATCTTGGTTGCTCCGATCGTGCGGCCGTTCACCGCACGATCGGAGCGGACGGGACGTTCTCCACCGACCGCACGGACCGCGACGCGATCATCCCGGCGGTGGCCAGCAGGTAGATCGCCGCACAGCCGAGCAGGGTCGCCGAGACCCCGAACGCGTGCGACAACGGCCCGACCGCGAGCTGCGCCAGCGGAACCGCCACGAAGGACCCGAGCATGTCGTAGGAGTAGACCCGTGCGAGCCGGTCCTCCGGCACGTGGTGCTGCAGGGACGTCTCCCACGCCACCCCGAACTGCTCCACGCCCAGCCCGCACACGAACGCCGCCACCACGAGCAACCAGGGCACTGGGTGCACGACCATCGCCAGCGGCAGGCTCGCGAACGCCGCCACGCACAGCACCCCGACCAGCAGGGGGCGGCGTGCCTTGAGCCGCATCGCGACGAAGGCACCGGCGATCATGCCCGCGGTCTGCGAAGCCAGGACCAAGCCCCAGATCTCGCGTCCGAACGTGGTGTCCGCCAGCACGGGGCCGAGGATCATCACACCGCCCGCGAGCGCGGCGTTGACGAACGTGAAGGCCACGACGACGACCCAGACCCACTGCCGTGACACGAACTCCGCCCAGCCCACCTTCAGCTCGGACAGCACCGACGGCTTGTGCTCGGCCGTGGCACGGGCGGCGGGGACGCGCACGAACGCGAAGAACACGCCTGCCAGCAAGAACGACAGCGCGTCGACCGCGAGACCCCAGCCGGGACCGGTGAACGCGATCAGCAGCCCGCCCAGCGACGCACCGCCGATGATCGAGGTGTTCAGCCCGAGGCGCAGCAGGGCGTTCGCCCGCTGGCGCAGCTCCACCGGCACCGTCTGCGGAAGCAGGGCCGAGGAGGCCGGGAGCGCGAACGCGCTCGACATGCCGTTGACCGCCGAGAGCACCACGAACCACGGCACCGACACCGATCCGGTCAGCACCAGCACGGCGATCAGCGCCTGGCTCGCGGCGCTGACCGCGCACGACCCGACGAGCACGAGGTTGCGCGGCAACCGGTCGGCGACGACGCCGCCCCACAGCAGGAACACCACGTTGGTCAGCGAGCGCGCGGCCACGACAATGCCCAGCGACGTCACGGAAGAGGTCAGGTCGAGAACGGCGAACGCCAGTGCGATCGGCGCCATCGCATTGCCGGTGACAGTGGATATGCGACCTGCCATGAGCAGGCGGAAAGCCGGGTGCGCCAAAGGCGCGAACATGTCCCCCATGAATGGCACCGTACAACGGCGGGAGCCGCCCGATCTTCGCGATCGGGCGGCTCCCGTTCACCGCACCCCCCGGTGCGATGAGGCGATGACCACCGCGGCGGCGATGGTCACCAGGTTCTTCAGGATGTACTGGGCTTCGAAGGACGCCTGCAACGGAGCGGACCACATCTCGCCGGGGAACAACACCAGTGGTGTCGACACCAGCACGGCGTGACCGATCAGCAGGAGTGCGCACGACCTGGGTGCGCGGAAGCTCAGCAGAACCAGTGCGATCCCGATCTCGGTGATCGCTGAGCTCAGCCTGGCCAGGTCCCCGTGGACGATGCCGAACGTCAGCGCGGACACCGTGCGCTCCACGAGGTCCTGGGCGGGACTGGCGCCGGGAAAGAGCTTCAACACGCCGAACCAGAGGTACACGACCCCCAGTCCGATGCGCAGCAGCGGAATTCCCGCGTCACCCGCGAAACGGGTGACGCGGTCCTCCGTGCTTTCGCGGCGTGTGGTTTCTGGACTCGACATCGATCTCCCTCTCCTGTCTGACTGCCACCACCCGGCCAGACAGGACGTGCGAGGAGAATCAGACGAGCGGGTCCCCGAGCGGGTTCAGCAGGTCGGCCTTGCCCTCGAACGCGAACAGCAGCAGGTCGACCATGCGGAACGTGCTGGAGTCCGGTCCGAGCGTCGGCCGCCAGTACGGCGAGCGCACGATCGAGATCCGGCTGCCCTCCATCGCGCGGTGGAAGACCTCGGCGGTGATCCGCCCGCCGACGGGACCCATGCGCCCACCGCCGATCTCGGCCTCGCGCAGGACGTAGAACCACAACGGGGTCGCGGCCACGAGCTGCGCCTTCTGCTCCTCGGACAGGCCTTCGACGACGGCGCCGCCGTTGCCGGTGAGGATCTGCTCGGCGGTGAGCGGTTCCACGCCGAACAGCTCGGCGATCTGCTGACCCGTGGAGAGCTCCATCATCGAGGCCCTGGTCAGGTTCCGGAACGCGAGGTTGCGCTCGATCTCGCGGAACGCCGTGCCGCGCCCGCCGAACGTGCCGGCCGGCAGCTGCGTCAGCGGGTCGACCAGCAGCGTGTCGATCCGCTTGGCGACGTTGCCGCCACCGATCTCCGCCGGCGGCACCAGGTCCTCGCGGTCGGCCTCGGTGAAGTCGTAGAGGCGCCGGAAGTCCGTGATCCAGTTGCTGGGCAGCGTGAAGATCGGGCCGCGGTTGACGTCGTCGAGGTCGGCTGGCGTCTGCGAGCTCGGGTCGAAGTTGCCGGCCACGCCGGTGAACGTGAACAGCGCGAACAACGACGCGATGCCACCGGGGCCCGTCGAGTTGAACACGCGGTTCCACTGGTACGCGCCGCGGACCTGGCTGTGGCCGAAGCGGTACGAGGCGACCGAGAACTCGATCGGCATGGTCGGCGAGTTGTCCCGGCCGTAGTGCCTGCCCGGCACCTCGAAGAACCTGCGCCCGTGGGTGAAGACGTCGTCCACGATCGCGGCGTCGACGACGCGCGGCAGGAAGTCGGTCTTCAGCATCCACTGGTAGTGCCGGACCACGAGCTCCTTGGCGGCGCGGAAGAGCCGCTCTCCCGTGAGGCCGGTGAGCCCGAGCTCGTCGACCACGCGGTTGTGGAAGCGCAGGAA
>JASLAV010000470.1 GCA_030146905.1 Lentzea sp.
GTCGAGGTAGTCGACCGACGAGCCGGGGTAGGTGTGCGCGAGCAGCAGCGGCGTCGCGCCCTCGTGCGGCGACTCGACGTGGATGAAGTGGATCGGCTGGTTCTCGATCTCGGTGATGAAGTGCGGGTGGGCGTTGATGCGCTCCTCGGCGGCGCGCCAGTCGAACGCGCGCCACGCCGCCACGGCCTCACGCAGGTAGTGGTTGGGGGTGCCGTGCTCCCAGGTGTCGCCCGGCGCCGGCTGCGGCAGGCGGGTGCGGTCGAGGCGACCGTTCAGGTCGTCCAGCTCGGCCTGCACGACCTCGACGCGGAAGGGGCGGATCTCCGTGTTCGTCATGGCACAGACGTTAGAGTGCATATAGGAAAGATGCGTTCCTATAAGACGGAGGTCGTCGCAGTGACCGCGGACACATCGGCGCGGCTCCTCGCACTCCTGGCGCTGCTCCAGTCGCGCCCGTCGTGGAGCGGCACCGAACTCGCCGGCCGGCTGGGCGTCACGACCCGCACCATCCGCAACGACGTGGAGCGCCTCCGCGTGCTCGACTACCCCGTCGAGGCCACCCGCGGCGCGACGGGCGGCTACCGGCTCGGAGCGGGCGGCAAGCTCCCCCCGCTGCTCCTGGACGACGAGGAGGCGGTGGCCGTGGCGATCGGGTTGCGCGCCGGCCGCGGCATCGCCGGGCTCGAGACCTCCAGCACCCGCGCGCTGGCCAAGCTCGAACAGGTCCTGCCGCCACGTCTGCGGCCGACGGTGGAGGCGCTGGCCTCGGCCGTCGACCACGCACCGGAGAACACCGACACCGACGCCCCCGACCCCGAGGTCGACCCCGCCGTGCTGCGCACCATCGCGACCGCGATCCACGACGTCGAGTGGTTCCGCTTCGACTACCGCGACACCTCGCTGCTCGTCGAGCCCTACCGCCTGCTCGCCTGGAAGCGACGCTGGTACCTCGTGGCCCGCGACCCGTCCAGTGGCGAGTGGGACGTCTACCGGGTGGACTGGATCACGCCACGCATGCGCACCCACCGCCGGTACGTCCCCACCTCCCTCCCCGACGAGGACTACACGAGCTTCACCATGCGCCGTGTCGCGTTCAGCGGCTGGCAGGTGCACGCACGCCTGCGGGTCGACGCGCCGGCCCAGGCCGTCCTCGACCGGATCCACCCGGCCGTCGGCGTGGTCGAGACGGTCACCGACACCACCTCGGTCCTCGTCACCGGCGCCGATTCGCTGGACACGATCGCCGCCTACATCGGCATGCTGGGCATGGACTTCACCGTCGAGTCACCCAACGAGCTCAGACCACTGCTGCACACCCTCGCCAAGCGCTACGCCCGCGCCTGACCACCGGATCGGGCGGACTCCGAGCGATGCGAGGACTTTCCGCATAAGCGAGACCTGCTCAATTCAACCCCCGCCAATTGCGCTGATGCCCGTCAACTTCGATCAACACTGAAACTACAAAGTTCCTCGACCATGCGTGGCAGTCGGTTGAAGTGCGGTTGCCGCCCAGGACGAAACAGCCGCAGGCCGTCAGGCCCGATCAGGGCGCTGCGGCGGCCGGCGCACTCGGCAGCCCGCCGCTCAACCACACCGCCACCATGACGACCGCTCTGCGGCATGAGCATGTGTTTGTCGACGCGATCGAAGCCGGACAACCCGACATCGCCCGCTACGACACCACGGTGGCCCTCTGGAGCATTGCCCAGCCCCGCGATCCCCGGCTCCAGGCGATCCCGTCCACGACGGGTCTTCGTCGCACGACCGCCAGGCGTCAGCTGTCCGCTGCGTCCTGCCCGAGGAGTTGTCCCGAGCGCTCGATGCAGCGCAGCCGAGCGGGAGAAGTCGTACGGCATCTTGGTGAACGCTTCGAAGGCGGTCATCTGCCCGTCGTGCTCGCCGTCCATGTCACCGGCGCCCTCGAGAAGTTCTTCCTCGGCCGTGTCCAGTCCGGCAGCGACGATGGCCCGCTCCAGTGCTTTGCAGTAGGCGTACCGCTGCGCGGCCAGTGCCTCGACGCGTGGGTCATCGGGCTCGACGCCGTCATCGAGGGAGGCTTCGGCTGCCTCGAGGCGGTCGTCCTCAGCCCGCAACCCGGGGTGGGTGGCCGGCACGATCACCGTGCTGGCCTGGATCGCGGCGGCCAGCGGCCCGAAGATCCGTTCCGTGACCATCAGGGCGTCCAGATCGGAGGGCCGCACCGCACCAGGGGGCAGGTGGTCGAGCCGGTCCGCCACGAGGTCCGACAGCAGTCCCAGTGGGCTGCCCACGGCTCGTAGGCGCTGGACGGCTGCGCGCCGGCGTTCGATGTCGGTCTCTCGGGCGGCCAGGGTTTCCTCGAGGCGGCGCAGGTTCTCGTCGATGTCCTGGGTGTCGTCGAACGCGGCCCGCACGTCGTCGAGGCCGATGCCGGCCTCTGCCATCCTGCGGATCCACAGCAGACGGATCATGTCGTCGTAGCCGTAGCGGCGGCGGCCGTCCGCGCCTCGTGCGGGCTCCTGGAGCAGGCCGATCTGGTGGTAGTGGCGGATGGCCCGCGGGGTTGTTCCGGCGAAGGCGGCAGCATCACCGATCTTGACCTGGCGTGGCGGAGTGAAGGAGAGGTGCATCGGGGATGGTGCCTTTCAAGCTGTTGTGCTTCGAAGGACAGCACGACACATGCCGCTACGTCAGGTGCAACACCCGACGCGGCACAGCCGCCGACTCACCCAACCCGGACCAGCAGACGCGCGATCGGGGGCATGTCAGGACGTCACGGTGGAGGGGGAGGGAGGATGCACCCGTGAACGTTCAGCAGATCCGTCGAGCTTTCGACGACATCTTCGACCAGGCGCTGCTCTTCCACGGCTTCACCGACTACATGCGCGACTACGACGTCTTCGTTTACGCGACCGCCGATCCCATGACGGGGATCCCGCCGGACTACCTGCGTTACCGCTTCAAGCACTGCGTCCGCGCGACGACGACCTCGACGCTGACCCCGCAGACCTGGACCCGGTCGCTGGACGACCGGCTGGTCCACGTCGAGCAGAGCCCCGAACTCGACGGCTACGTCTGGGGCGTCCGCTGGCAGGTCCTCTACCCGGGGGCCGAGTTGCTGCCCGGCACCGAGGAGACCGAAGCCTGGTCCACCCGACTGGGAATCCCCTTCCACGAAGCAGTGATCAAGGCCAACGGCCACAATCTGTCCATCGTCTTCTCCGACCTGTCGGTCGACCGCGTCAAGCCGGGTTACTCGCCCTTCACCGCAGTGACGGACAGCACCTCTGGCACACCATGACATCGGCATGACCGTGCGTAGCGGTGCCCTGTGGGACTTGGTCCGCAGCGGCGGTGGGCAGACCGTGGCCGAATGTGCTCGTCCGAGGTGGAAGACCAGTCGAGTGATCGAAGCCGAGGTCGTCAAAGCGTTCGCATCGTGGCGATGGAGCCGAGCTCCAGCAGCCGGCGCTATGCGCTTGTCGTCCCTGCTTCAGCTCGAAGGGCGGCTGAACGAGTGCGGCCCGAGATCCGGGCGGCTCTCGACATCGCGGCATGAGCGGATGTTCGCGCAGCACGGATCTCCTCCCCCCGGGGAAAGTCCGCGTGCGGAAAGCCATTCGTCGGACTGGACCGAGGCGAGGTGGCGGTGGTCGCGCACGGTTCAGCGCAGGTCGGTCTCGACCCCGTGCTCGGCGAGCACGCCCAGGAGATGTTCCAGGGTGGTCGCCGGACCCAATCGGCGCCGGTCGTAGCCGGCAACGAGGTGCTCGCGGGCGACAGTCGAGTCGTGCCACACCAGTCGGAACGGGGTCAGCGCGCCGAACCCGCCGCCGAGGCAGTCGTCCAGGGCGTCGAGGTTCCAGCCGAAGTACCCGCCCGGCCCGTTGATCGCCTCACCGATCGCGCAGTAGAACCCTTCGACATCCGTCACGAACCGGCCGTCGAGGTCGTAGGTGGCGCCGGATGGCCGGTCCGGCGCACCGGACCGGTAGCCGAGCGCCACCCCGGCCCACTGGTGCCGC
>JASLAV010000493.1 GCA_030146905.1 Lentzea sp.
TCCCACTGCGCCTCACCGCCCTGCCCGAACCTGTCCAGCACCGCCTTCAGCCCGCGCGGCAGCGTGTACAGCTCCGGTTCGCGCAGGTAGATCAACGGCCGGATCAGGTCCGTCCACGCGGCCTTGAGCTCGAACACGAACACCACGACCAGGCCCGGTCTGGCGAGCGGCAGCGCGATCGACCGGAACTGCCGCCACGGTCCCGCCCCGTCCACGCGGGCGGCGTCGAACACCTCCGCCGGCAGGCCGAGGAAGAACTGGCGCAGCAGGAACACGTAGAACGCCGAGCCGAACAGGTTGCCCGCCCACAACGGGATCTGCGTCGTCGCGAGCCCCACCGCGTGCCACTCCAGGTACACCGGCACCATGGTCACGGCTGCGGGCAGCATCATCGTGGACAGCACGAGTCCGAACAGGACGGTGCGGCCGCGGAACCGGAAGCGGGCGAAGCCGAACGCCACGACCGCGCTCGACACGGTGGCGGCCAGCGCGGCGGCGACACCGACGGCCACGCTGTTGCCCACCCACGCCAGCAGCGGCACGGCGCGCCAGACCTCCGCGTAGTTGCCGGGGTTGAACGGCGAGGGCAGCAGGGCGTTGTCGAAGACGTGCGACCGGTCCTTCAGCGACGCGCTGACCAGCCACCAGAACGGGTAGGCGAACAACAGGCCGACAACGACGAGGGTCAGCACGACGGGTGCGCGGCGGATCATGACCTGTCCTCGTAGTGGACGTAGTCGCGGGACAGCCGCACCTGCAGCGCCGTGATCGCGGCGATCACCAGGAACAGCACCCACGCCAGTGCCGACGCGTACCCCATCCGCAGCGAGCCGAAGGCCTCCTGGAACAGGTAGATCACGTAGAACAGCGCCGCGTCGCCCTCCGCCGGCGTGGACGGGCGGGCGCCGAAGAACATCGTGTAGGCCTCGGTGAACACCTGCAGCGACGCGATGGTGTTCACGATCAGCGTGAAGTACACCGTGCCGCTGATGCCGGGCAGGGTCACGTGCCAGAACTGCCGCCACGGCGACGCGCCGTCGAGCCTCGCAGCCTCGTACCGCTCCGACGGCACCCTGGTGAGCGCCGCCAGGTACAGCACGGCGGTGCTCCCGATCGTCCACAGGCTCATCAGCACCAGACCGGGCTTGATCCACGTGGGGTCGGTCGTCCACTGGGGACCGGTGAAGCCGAACCAGCCCAGCACGGCGTTGACCGCGCCGTTCTGCCCGTTGAGCAACAACAGGAACAGCGCCGCGAGTGCGACCGGCGGCGTCATCGTCGGCAGGAACAGCACGGTGCGGAAGAAGCCGGCCGACCGTCCGGCGCGCCGGAGCAGCGAGGCCAGCCCGAGTGCGAGCACCAGTTGCAGCGGGACGTGCAGCAGCGTGAAGAACACGGTGTTCCACAACGCGGTCGCGGCGCGGTCGTCCCGCAGGATCTCCCGGTAGTTCGTCAGCCCGGTGAACCGCGCGGGCTTGAGCAGGTCGTAGTGCGTGAACGACAGGAACAGGCTGTAGAGCATCGGACCGGCTGTCAGCAGCAGGAGTCCCACGACCCACGGCAGCACGAACAGCCAGCCGGCCCGTGCCTCGCGCGTGCCGGCCATCAGCGGCCCCCGACCCTGGCGAGTGCCCTGTCCGCCTCGCGCTGCGCCTGCGCCATCGCTTCGTCCGGCCTCTGGCCGCCGAGCAGCGTCCTGGTGACCGCGGACTCCCAGGAGCGCACGAGATCACTGGCCGCCGGGCTCGGGGGCAGCGCGAAAGCCTTGTCCTGCACGGACTGCACCACCCGCACGCCCTGTTCGAGCACGCGGACGCCACGCGGGTCGTACACCTCGCTGAAGATCTTCTCGTCGGCGGTGCGGTTCGCGGTGAACGTTCCGCTGTAGGGCTTCCCCTTCTTCGCGAGCGCGTCACGGCGTGCTTTCGCCGCGGTGACCCAGGTGTCCGCCGCGGTCATCGTCGCGATGAACTCGCAGGCCAGCTCCGGGTGCCTGGCTCCCTTGGGGATGGCCCACGCCTGACCGCCCGCCTCGGTGAGCGAGTCACCCTTGCGGTCGGTGAACGGCTTGACCGTGACGTCGACGTCCGGCGAGTTGGCGGCGAGCGTGTTGACGTACCAGGAGTCGATGGCCATCGCGGCGACCTGCCCCGTGACCAGCTCGTTGTTCGCGCCGAACGAGTCGAACGTGTCGCGGAACGCCTTGAAGGCCGCCCAGCCGCCCTGCGCCCGCACCAGATCGGCGGTGTACCGCACGGCTTCGACGACGCGCGGATCGTCCAGGTGTGGCACGTCCCCGACCAGGTCGACGCCGTTGGCCTTGGCCCACAGCGCCACGAACTCCGGCATGCGGGGATCGAACCCGATCCGCTGGATCCGGCCGTCCTGGACCCGCGAGAGCCTCGCCGCGAGCGCGGCCAGCGCGTCCCAGTCCGTTGTGGACAATTCGGCCGGGTCGATGCCCGCCTCGCGCAGCACGGGGTTGTTCACGACCAGCACCCGGACGGTGAAGAAGTCCGGCACGCCGTAGACCGCGTTCCCGTAGGTCACCTGCCGCACGGCGGCCTCGCGGTACTGCCGCAGGTCGA
>JASLAV010000499.1 GCA_030146905.1 Lentzea sp.
GGCCTCGACGGTCTTGCCGTCGAGGCCGAGGCCGCGCACGGCACCGTGACCCGGCACTACCGCCAGCACCAGGCGGGCAAGCCGACGTCCACCAACCCGATCGCGTCGATCTTCGCGTGGACCGGTGGCCTCAAGCACCGCGGCAAGCTGGACGGCACGCCGGAGGTGACGGGCTTCGCGGAGACGCTGGAGAAGGTCATCGTGGAGACCGTCGAGAGCGGCCGGATGACCAAGGACCTCGCCGTGCTCGTCGGCAAGGACCAGGCCTGGCTGACCACCGAGGACTTCCTCGGCACGCTGGACGAGAACCTGCAGAAGAAGATGGCCGGCTGACGCCTGCCCTCCGGTTCGCGCGATCAGGGGACTGCCTCCGGGCGGTCCCCTGATCCGTTTCCCTCGGTGACGGGGTCACCCGTCCGGTTCCCCGGTGGGGTGGAATGTGCCTCCGGCCGGCCCCTGACCACCTGCCGCGCGCTATATCTGCACTTCGGGAGAGGTGTCGGGAGGCGTGATGCTCGGGATTCCGGTGCGCGGGATGGTCGTCGCGGGTGTGCTCGTGACGGCCGGGTTGATGTACGTGGCCAACGAGGGCAGGAAGCTCGGGGTGGAGGAGGTGGCCGCCCACGAGTGCAAGGTGACGGTGATCGCGGACATCCTGAACGTGCGGTCCGGGCCCTCCGACAACGAGCCGATCGTGGCGACCATGCCGCGTGACGCGGTGGTGCGGGCCGAGGCCCGGGTCGAGAACGGCTTCCGCCTGCTGTCGGACGGGCGGTGGGTGAAGGACGAGTTCGTGATGCCCACGTCGGACAGCACCTGCGCGTGATGTGATGGGTGGATGTTCTTCAAGTGGCGGGCGTTCCGGCGTGACGTGGTGACGTGCGCGTGCGAGCCGGAGTGGCCGGGCCTGCGCGCCGTGGTGGACGGGCACGAGGTGGCGGGGGTGCCGTCGCCGGAGGGCAGCAGCCCGCTGGTGCTGATGCTGGGGCTGGTCGCGTCCTGCACGGGCTGCGGCGCCGAGTACCCGTACGGCTGGGCGGTCGCGGATCGCCGTTAGGCTGCTCGGGTGCTGACCGTCTCCACGATCAACGTCAACGGCCTCCGCGCCGCCGCGAAGAAGGGCTACCTCCCGTGGCTGGCCGCGACCGCCGCGGACGTCGTGTGCCTGCAGGAGGTGCGCGCCGAGCCGGGGCAGCTGTCGGACGAGGTGCGCTCGCCGGAGGGGTGGCACGTCGCGCACGCGTACTCGGAGGTCAAGGGGCGCAACGGGGTCGCCGTGCTGACGCGCGAGGCGCCGCAGGCCGTGCGGATCGGGTTCGGGGCGGCGGAGTTCGAGCGCTCGGGCCGGTACGTCGAGGTCGAGCTGGCCGACGTCGTGGTGGCGTCGCTGTACCTGCCCAGCGGTGACGTCGGCACGCCCCGGCAGGACGAGAAGGACCGGTTCATGGCCGCGTTCCTGCCGTACCTGGTGGAACTGCGCGACAAGGCCGCCGCCGACGGGCGCGAGGTGCTGGTGTGCGGTGACTGGAACATCGCGCACCGGGCCGAGGACCTGAAGGCGTGGAAGACGAACCAGAAGTCGTCCGGCTTCCTGCCGGAGGAGCGGGCGTGGATGGACCGCGTGTACGGCGAGGCGCGCTACGTCGACGTGGTCCGCTCCCTGCACCCGGACGTGCCGGGCCCGTACAGCTGGTGGTCGTACCGGGGCAAGGCGTTCGACAACGACTCGGGCTGGCGGATCGACCTCCACGTCGCCACGGAGTCCCTGGCCGCGACCGCCCGCACCGCCGTGGTCGAGCGGGCCGCCACCTACGCCGAGCGCTGGTCGGACCACGCGCCGGTCACCGTGAGCTTTGACTGGCCCAGGGCCTGAGGTCGGGCACAATCGTGGTCAGGAGGTGACGCCCGTGCACGAGATCATCGCAGCCAAGTCGTCCGAGGTCGAAGAGCTGTGCCAGGTGTTGGGCGTTCGGCGTCTCGACGTCTTCGGGTCCGCTGTCGGTGACTCGTTCGACGTGGTGTCCAGTGACGTGGACGTCCTCGTGGAGTTCGACGTCCGTCCGGGTTTCGACTACTTCGGCAACTACTTCTCCCTGAAGGAAGGGCTGGAGCGGATCTTCGGCCGACCGGTCGACCTGGTGAGCGGTTCCAGCATCCGCAACCCGTACTTCCGGCAGCGGGTCATGGAGACCAGGGAACAGCTGTATGCGGCCTGATCCCCGCGCCTATCTCTGGGACGCGTTGCGCGCCGTGGAGCTGCTGAGCCAGTTCAGTGCGGGCAAGTCGTTCACGGACTACGAGGCGGACGCCATGCTGAGGTCGGCGGTCGAGCGGCAGTTCGAGATCATCGGTGAAGCCCTGAACCAGCTCCGCGAGGTCGATGCCGAACTCGCGTCCGCCATCCCGGACGCCAACCGGATCGTCGCGTTCCGCAACATCCTGATCCACGGGTACGCCTCCGTTGACGACGCCTTGGTCTGGCAGACACTCGTCGACAAGGTGCCGGCCTTGGACCGGGTGCTCCGCCGGCTTCTCGGGCATGTCGCCGATTGACGGGGCAGGGGTTGTGCATCCGCCGGTAGATCGGATCATGGCCGGGCGGTCGTGCGTGGAATCCGCAGTCGGCCACGTCTTGGCGGCCGTGGTCGTCGACTACTGGGACGGTGATCGACCGGATGACTTCGCCTCTGTTATTGGCAGATGTGTGTGACGTGCTGCCCGGGCGGAACCGCGTGGCCAAGATCGATGACATCGATCTCGTGCACCATGTTGTCAGCGCTGCTGACATCGGCTTCGCGCTCACCCCGTGGAATCGGCTTTCACGATCGACAGTTCGTGGGTCTTCATCGGTTGAGGTGCTCCCAGGGGATATTATCGGCAGCATCTCCGGGCCGTACGGCAGGTGGGCGATGGTGCCTGACGATTTCGGCCCGGCACTGGCTTCTGATCACACCATCGTGCTCCGCAAGCGCGGTGACATGAGCATGTGGTTCTTGCTGGGTTTCCTGCGCTCCCCGCAGGGCCAGGATCTGATCTCCGGCACCGTGCGGGGGATGGTGATCAGCCGGATCGATTGGCGGGCGCTCAAAGGGATCAACGTGCCTTCCTGTCCGCTCCCCGCCGAGGATGTGGACTCTGTCCTCCGTCGATTCGACGAAGAGGTGCGAAGGCTTCGCGGCGAGGTCGAAGGTGTTCAACGTCAGGTGGAGCGCATCTACAATGCTGATACCGACCTCGCGCAGGCTGCCGTCATCGATGCGCTGCAAGGGGTGACGGCTTCCATTGAAGGCATGACGAACTTCGATGACCCGCTCGCCATCGCGCGCAACTCATTTCCGTATCCCATTGCCCGAGCCGTGCGGGCGGCAGATCAGGCTTCGTCGCCAAGACAGCGCTACCAGGAAGTGCTGCATGAAGGCCTGGAAAAGACGTTCACCGTTCTGGCGTGCTTGAGCGCGGCCATCGCGCGGCGGAACGGGATATCCGGTGGACGCGGTATCGCCGGCTGGGTTCGGGCGGTAGGGCGAGACGGGGCCACCATCGGTACTCATAAGTACCTGGTCGTGCAAGTGGCCAAGATATTGCTCGCTTCGGCC
>JASLAV010001079.1 GCA_030146905.1 Lentzea sp.
CGCTGGTCGAGAGGCCTGCGGCGCTGGTGGACGTCCAGCAGCGCCGCGGGCTTCCAGCCGGCGTGCACGTCGTAGGTGTCGGTACCGGGCGGCACGATCTCGTCGATCCGGTTCAGCACGTCGTCGGTCAGCACCAGCGAAGCGCCCTCCAGCAACGACTCCAGCTGCTCCATCGTGCGCGGCCCGGTGATCGCCGACGTGACAGCCGGGTGCGACGTCACGAACGCGATCGCCAGAGCGGGCAGCGGCACCCCCATCTCGTCCGCGAGCGTCGCGAACTGCTCCACGGCCTCGAACTTCGCCGCGTTGCGCGGCAGCGACTCGTCGAACCGGTCCGGCGTGAGCGTCGGCCTGAACGCCTCCGCCGACCCGCCACGCCGGTGCTTGCCCGACAGGAAACCGCTGGCCAGCGGGCTCCACACCAGAACACCCATCCCGAGCCGCTGACAGGTCGGCAGCACCGACCGCTCGATCCCGCGCGCCAGCATCGAGTACGGCGGCTGCTCGGTCCTGAACCTCATGAGCCCGCGGTTCAGCGCCACGTGGTGCGCCTCGACGATCTCCTGCGCCGGGAACGTCGAGCAGCCGAACGCCCGGATCTTCCCGTCGCGCACCAGGTCCGTCAGCACCGACAGCGTCTCCTCGACGTCGGTCCTGTAGTCCGGCCGGTGCACCTGGTAGACGTCGATCCAGTCGGTGCCGAGCCGCCGCAGGCTGTCCTCCACCGCCCGCACGACGTACCGGCGCGAGTTGCCGCTGCGGTTGCGGCCCTCCCCCAGCGGGAAGTGCACCTTCGTGGCCAGCACGACGTCGGCGCGGCGGCCCTTCAGCGCCTTGCCGACGATCTCCTCGGACTCGCCCGCCGAGTACATGTCGGCGGTGTCGACGAAGTTGATGCCCGCGTCCAGGGCGCGGTGGATGATCCGCACGCCTTCTTCGTGGTCGTCGTTGGCGACGGAGCCGAACATCATGGCGCCGAGGCAGTGGTGGCTGACCTCGATGCCGGTTCCCCCGAGTACGCGATAGCGCATGTTCATGCCGCAGAACCTATGAACTGGAGTCGACTCCAGGTCAAGGGCGGAGGCGGGCACCTATGCTCGGGTGCATGCGGTTGAGCATCGGACAGGTCGCCGAACGCACCGGGCTGAGCGTGCACGCGCTGCGGTTCTACGAGAAGGAGGGCATCCTCGCCCACCAGGTCCACAGAGGACCGGGCGGTCGCCGGGTGTACACGCAGCAGGACGTCGACTGGTTGCGCATGTGCATCATGCTGCGCACGTCCGGGATGCCGGTGCCGGAGATCCGCCGCTACACCGAGCTGGTCCGCCAGGGCGACGGCAACGAGCTGCAGCGCCTGGACGTCCTCAAGGAGCACCAGGACCGCGTCCGGCGGCAGATGGAGCAGCTGCAGGAGTGCATGGACCTGATCACGTACAAGGTCGGCAAGTACCAGGACTACGTCAACTCGATCGCCCAGAAGGCGGTCGGCCAATAACCTCGTGGTCATGCCCGTAGTGCTCTCGCTGAACATCGCCCGGACAACGGTTCCGGTCGACTACGCCCAGAAGGGCGCCACCGGTATCGACAAGCGCCCGGTCGACGGCCCGCTGCAGGTCAGCGCGCCCGGTCCGAAAGGCACCGCAGGCAGCGGCCTGAGGGGCGACGCGATCGCCGACCTCGCCCACCACGGCGGCGACCACCAGGCCGTGTACGCCTACGCCCGCGAGGACCTCGACTGGTGGCAGTCCCAGCTCGGCACCGACCTGCGCAACGGCCAGTTCGGCGAGAACCTGACCACGCAGGGCATCGACCAGACGCACGCGCTCATCGGCGAGCGGTGGCGCGTCGGCACGGCGCTGCTGGAGGTCACCGCGGCGCGCGTGCCGTGCCGGACGTTCGCCGCCTTCCTCGGGCAGCGCGGCTGGGTGAAGCGGTTCACCGCGGCGGGGCGGCCAGGTGCCTACTTCCGCGTGCTGGAGGCAGGTGTGATCGCGCCGGGTGACGAGATCACCGTCGTGCACCGGCCGGAGCACGACGTCACCGTGGAGCTGTTCCTCCGCGCCCTGATGACGGAGCCGGAGCTGCTGCCGCGGCTCCTCGACGCGGGGGACTCCGTGCCGCCCGACGTCGTCGAGCTCGTGCGCAAGCGAACGACGACCGGGCCCTAGGCGACGGGGAAGTTCCTCACCCAGCGCTTCTGCCACGGCGTCTCGACGGCGCGCTTGTGGTAGTTGGCGCGCGTCCACGCCACGGCTTCCACCGCGGGCACCCCGGCGAGCACGGCCAGGCACGAGATCACGGTCCCGGTGCGCCCGATGCCGCCGCTGCACGCCACCTCGACGCGTTCGCCGGCCAACGCGTGGGCGTGCAGCGCGCGGATCAGCGCGATCGCCGCGTCGTGATCACGCGGGAGGCGGAAGTCCGGCCAGTCGATCCAGTCGTGCGGCCACGGCACGTCGACCGGCCTGGGCTGCAGGTACACGCCGTACTGCGGGTGCGGCTCCACGAGTGTGCCGTCGCGCAGGCCGCGTCCCGTCACCACCGCGCCGTCAGGTAGTTCCACCGTCTTCAAGAGCGCCCCCAAGCAGTTGTGTCCCGCAACCCTAGTGAACGGCCGGGCCGACCTCGTCGGGAAGCTGTCGGGACGGAGGACTTTCGGTGGATCGTTCCGCGAGCCCCGCTCTGCCAGCACGGCCGCCATGTACTCCGACCGCGCCCTGGTCATCGGCGCCGGCTTCGCGGGGCTGCTGGCGGCCAGGGTGCTGTCCGAGTCGTACGGCGACGTCGTCGTGGTGGAACGGGACCGGATCAGCGCGGACACCCGGTACCGCCCCGGCGTCCCCGGGCGCACCACCCGCACACGCTGCTGGCGCGCGGGGCCGAGGTCCTGGAGGCGCTCTTCCCCCCAGCTCGGCGGCGAGTTGGAGGACGCGGGCGCGGTCCGCGGCGACGTCGGCGGCGATCACCTGATCCGCCTGCCCACCGGGTGGGCGCCGCGCGACCACCTCGCGCTGAGCGTGCTGTCGGTGACGCGGGTGACGGTCGAGCGGATCATCAGAAGACGCGTGCTGAAGCTCCCGAACGTGTCCCTCGTGGACGGTGTCGCGATCGACGGCCTGCTCAACGACCGCAGAACGGTCACCGGTGTGCGCGGCACGCGCGACGACGGTCCGTTCACCGACTACGCCGACCTGGTGGTCGACGCGTCCGGGCGGGGCAGCAAGCTCGTGCCGTGGCTCGCGGAGCACGGCGTGCACTGTCCCGCACCCGTGATCGTCAACGGGCACGTCTCCTGCACCTCGCGCCTCTACCACGTGACCGGTGGCCTCGGGCTCGACTGGAAGACCGCCTGCGAGCCCGTCCAGGCGCCGGGCAGGAGACACGGCGGCGCGCTGTCCACAGTGGACGGTTCACTGTGGTTCGTCACGCTCTTCGGCGCGGACGGCGACGCGGCGCCGGTGGACGAGGACGGTTTCGCCGAGTACGCCGCGACCCTGGAGACCAGGACATCGCGGAAATCGTCAAGACCGCGGCCCCCGATCCACCGCTCCGGCACCCTGCGCAGCCGCCTGAACCGCTTCCACCAGGGCCCCGACTGGCCACGCGGGCTGCTCGCGCTCGGCGACTCGGTGATCTCGTCCAACCCCGTCCACGGCCACGGCATGACGCTCGCCGCGTTGAACTGCGCCGCCCTGCGGCACCTGTCGCGCGACCACGACCTGGCGAAGGAACCCCTGCTGTTCCAACGCGCGGCCGCCAAGACGGCCGCGCTCCCGTGGACGTCGGTGACGACCGCCGACCTCGGCTGGAGCGGCAGGAGGCTCCCGCCGCGCACACGGCTGCGCCGGTGGTACGCGAAGCGCCTGGCCGGGCCGTCCCCGGCGACCGGCGGGTCTACCGGGCGTTCGTCCGCGTCGCGCAGATGGCCGACCACCCGGTGGCGCTGCCGGCGCCCGCGATCCTGTGACGGGTGCTCACCGGATCGCGCCCTCGGGCCACAGAACGGTGACCGGCACACCCCGCGACCGCGCGTAGGCGACCACGTCGGCCGTTCCACCGGGACCGCGGCCGGGCTGCCCGTCCCACACGGCGAGCAACGAGTCGGACTCGTCGACCATTCGCTTGCCCGCCTCCATGTAGGCGCGCGGATCGGGCGTGACGTGCGGCAGCTGCACGACCTTGCCCGCACGCGCCAGCAACCGGTCGAAGACGGGCCGGTAGTCCTCCGGCAACGTCTCGCGGTACCGCGAGGCCGGCAGCACCGCGACGAGCGACCCGCCCGCGTCCAGCACAGCCTGCGCGAACACGGCGTCCGCCCCGTCCGCCAGGCACGACACGCCCACGACGTCGCCGTTCCCCGCGACCGCGGCCCGGATCATCCGGTCGACCGCCGCCTCCAGCTCGGGGGAGAGGCCGCGGTGTCCGGTGATGGCGAGCTGCGTCGTCATCTGCGCAGGATAAGCCGCGGGCGCGGTGGTCAGCTGCGATTCCGCTCCACGATCGACAGGTAGTGGGTGTTCGTCATGACACCGAGGATGTTGCCGAACGGGTCGACGACAGACGCCGTCACGAACCCCTCCCCACGCACCTGCGGTTCGTCGTGCACCTGCGCGCCGAGCTCCTTCAGCCTCACGAGCGCCGCCTCGAGGTCGTCGACCGCCCAGTAGACGATCTCCCCCGCCGGTCCGTCCGACGGCGTCACCTCGAACCGGCGGTGCACGATCCCCAGTTCCGCCTCGTAGTCGCCGATCCGGAACTCGACGTACGCCAGCAGCCCTTCCGGGGTGCTGCGCTCGAAGTAGGCGTCGACGCCGAGGAACGACGCGTACCAGGCACGGGCTTCCGCGACGTCGTCGGCGAAGTAGGACACGGTCGACATTCCTCGCAACACAACTGCCTCCTGCGATCACTTGGTCGGTGTGATTTCAGCTTCGGCCGTAAAGTGCTCATCCAGTGAGCACTTTCAGCGGAAATCTGGAGACATGCGCGCAGACCGGCTCGTGGCCACGTTGTTGCTGATGCAGGCCCGCGGCCGGATCACCGCCGCCGAGCTGGCGGAAGAGCTCGAGGTCTCCAACGCCACGGCCCGCAGGGACCTGGAGGCGCTCTCCGCGGCGGGTGTGCCGGTCTACCCCCAGCCGGGCCGGGGTGGCGGCTGGTCGCTGGTGGGCGGCGCCCGCACGGACCTCAGTGGTCTGACCTCGGCGGAAGCCCAGGCGTTGTTCCTCATCGCGGGCCCGGCCGCGTCCGTGGCACCGCAGATCAAGTCAGCGCTGAGGAAACTCGTGCGCGCACTGCCACAGACCTTCCGCGCCGACGCCGAGGCCGCCGCCGAAGCGACGATCATCGACACCGCCGCGTGGGGCGAGGACGTCAAGGAACGGCCGGGACTGGTGGCCACGCTGCAAACGGCCGTGGTGAAGCAGTTGCGCGTCCGGCTGACCTACCAGAAACGGGGGCAGGCACCGGACGGACGCGTCGTCGACCCGTGGGGACTCGTCGACAAGGACGGCACGTGGTACTTCATCGCGGGCACGCCGGACGGCCAGCGGACGTTCCGGCTCGACCGGATCCTGGGCGCCACGCTCACCGGCACCCCTTCCGCGCGGCCGCCCGACTTCGAACTGGCGGGCGCGTGGGACGAGGTCGTCACCGCCGTGGAGGAACGACGCTCCGCCACGGCGGCGATGATCCTGGTGCCCACCCGGTTCCTGGACGTCTTCCGGCACCAGCACGGCCGCCACTGCACGGTCGTCGAGGAGGCGGGCGACCACACGAGGGTCGCGCTGACCGCGCCCCGTCCCCTCGACATCGCGCGCAACGTCGCGGGGTGGGGCGCCCTGATCACCGTCGAGTCGCCGGAGGTCCAGGCGCACCTGGCGCGGATCGGCGCCGAGCTCGTCAGCCGATACCCACCTGCTTCTCCAGCCGGTCCAGCCGGGACATGATCACCTGCAGCACCTTGGCCGCGTCCGGGGTCGCGGCCTGCTGCTTCTGCGCGTGGACGATGCCCGCCAGAGCGGTCTGCACCGCCCGCCGCGTTCCCTTGAGGTCCGCCCCGAGCGAGCGCAGCACCTCGCCGCCCCTGCCGTCCGGTTCGGCAACGATCCCCAGCAGCAGGTGCTCGCAGCCCACGTAGTTGTGACCCAGCGCGATCGCCTCGACGACAGCCAGCTCCAGCGCGTTGACCGCGTCCGGCGCGAACCCCGACCCCTCGACGGCCTGTGACTCGAAGCGCAACGTCCGCGGGTCGATGTCGATCGCGCGCAGCACGTCCAGCGCCAGGTTGCCGCCCTCGTCGATGAGTGCCCGCGCTAACTCGATGGTGGTGACGACGGGCGATTCGGCGGCGAGGCGGAGCACCGTGCGTAGTCGTGGCGTGAGCTGGGAACCCCGGTCACCGTCGAGGTCGGCCACCGTCAGGCCGCGCACCGCCGTGAGTCGCTTGACGGAAACCTCCAATGCCCGTTGGCAGATCGCGGAGACGGGAAGGTTGAGCTCCTTGACGGTTTCGGCCAGGTCATCGGGCAGGTACACGTTGATTTTGGGCATAACCCCATTCATACCCCCATATAGGGTTATGGTCAACGACGAACGCGGCAGCCGTCACACTTGTGAGTGATCAGAGGGGACGGGCACAGGCGTGGAGGAGAGCAGCAGGCTCATCGCGAGCCGCTACCGGTTGAGGGAGAAGGTCGGCCAGGGTGCGATGGGAGTCGTCTGGCAGGCCTATGACGAGCAGCTTCACCGCGTGGTGGCGGCGAAGGCACTGCTCGCGCTGGACGGTCTGGACGAGACCAGGATCGCGCGCGCCAAGGCGAGGGCCATGCGCGAGGCCCGTCTCTCGGCCCGTTTGGAACACCCGAACGCCATTCGTGTCTACGACGTCGTGGAGGAGGACGGGCAGCCCTGGCTGATCATGGAGTACCTCCCCTCCCGCAGCCTCGCCGCCGTCATCGCCGAGCAGGGCACCCTGCCGCCGCGTGAGGTCGCGCGCATCGGGTGCTACACCGCCGCCGCGCTGGCCGCCGCGCACCGCAACGGCATCCAGCACCGCGACGTGAAGCCCGGCAACGTCCTGATCGGCGACCAGGAAGTCAAGATCACCGACTTCGGCATCTCGCGCGCCACCGACGAGGACGCCACCGCCACCGCGACCGGCACCCTGGGCACGCCCGCGTTCTTCTCCCCCGAGGTCGCTCGCGGCGAGGACGCCGGTCTTGCCTCCGACGTCTTCTCACTCGGCGCCACGCTCTACAACGCCGTCGAGGGCGGCCCGCCGTTCGGCACGGCCGACAACAACATCGCGATGCTGCACCGCGTCGCGAGCGGCTCGATCATGCCGCCGGCCAACGCCGGTCCGCTGCTGGCGCCCGTGCTGTTCCGCCTGCTGTCCAACGAACCCGATCGCCGGCCGACGATGGAGGAGGCCGTCCACCTCCTCGCCGCGGTGGTGAACGAGTCGCCCAAGGGGTCCGAGGCGACCGTCGTCATCCCCTCGACCGTCGAACTGCCGGTCGAAGCCCAGCCGGGCGAGAAGGCGAGGAAGGGTGCCGCCGCGGCCGCGGCCGGACTGGTCGCGGGTGCCGCGGCCGCCGAGGCCGCCGGGCTGACCGCTCCGCCCGCGAAGGCCGAGGAGCCCGCTCCGGAACCGGAA
>JASLAV010000538.1 GCA_030146905.1 Lentzea sp.
GGGCCGTCGCCCAGCTCCGGCCGGTCGAGCCAGACGCCGTAGAGCGAGTTGAAGCCGTTCGGCGCGTCGCCGCCCGCCAGGCTGTCGTTCATGCCGAGCGGCTCGAACACGTGCCGGCGCAGGTAGTCCTCATAGGACTGACCGGAGACCACCTCGACCAGCCGGGCGGCGACGTTGTAGTTGACGTTGCTGTAGGCGAACCGCGTGCCCGGTTCCGCGGCGTCGACGGGTGGCAGGAGGCCGACGTACTCGGCGAGCGTCCGTGCCACGGTCAGCTGTCCGATGTCGACGGAGTCGTCGGAGATGCCGGAGGTCTGGTTCAGCAGGTGGCGCACGGTGATGCGCGGCGGGAGCCGGGGGAGGCGGTCGTGCACCTCGTCGTCCAGGCCGACGCGGCCGTCCTCCACGAGCGTCATCACCGCGGCGGCGGTGAACGACTTGCTGACCGAGGCGACCCGCATCGGTGTGTTCCCGGTGACGGCACCGCCGTGCGCGTCGTACCCGGCGCCGGTGGCGTGCACGATCTCGTTGCCGCGGGTGACGACGACCGAGACGCCGGGCAGCCCGGTCGCGTCGAGCGCCTGGTGCAGATAGGTGTCGATCGACACCGGCGTGGGGGCGGGGGAGAGGGCCAGCGCCAATCCGGCCACGAGTGTCCTCATGGGCCGGAACGCTATGGATCCACAGGTCGGCGCCGGATCCGCCGATCGGCCACGGTCACCCCCGACGATCGGCGGGGGTGACCCTGGCCGGCGCCTGGTACCGGGGATTCACCGCCGGTTCATGCAGTCCACCCAGGACTCGGTGGTGACGATGATGTCGGTCGGGAGGGTTTCGGTCACGGTCCCGTCCGACACCCAGATGTGTGCGCGGTAGGTCGCCAGCGGCACTGTCGCGGGTCCTTGCACGCCGACGCCCCCGTTGACCTTGATCGAACCGTCGGGGTCGTGGAAGTTGGACCCCGGTGGGAAGTAGCTCTCGGTGGCGGTCCAGCCGGGAGGCAGGTCGCGCATCCCGTACTTGAGGTCGGTGGTCCACTTCCCGCTCACCACGAAGATGAAGTAGGAGCCGTGGATCCTCCCGTCGGGACCGTGGCTGACGCACATCCGGCTGGTCCTGTCGAACTGCTCCAGATGCCACGTCCGGGTCTGCGACGCCGGCTGCGCCGACGCCACGGCGGATGTGCCGGCCAGGGACAGGAGGAGCACCGAGGCCAGGACGAGCACCGATCTGACGATCCGAAACATCACTCTCACTGAATCCCTCCTGGAACTCGCGCGAATACGCTTCGGTTCACGCTAGCGACCGGATCTCAGAGTTCTCTGAGGCGTCTTGTCCGAGCGGTGACGGTCCCGGCGGGTTCGGGTGGTTCTGCCGGACCCCAGGTTGAGCCTGACCCTTCCTGCCTCGTCGCGCGTGCCCGACGGTGGAGCAGTCACGGGGCAAGCCCCATCACCGGAGGGTCGTCGTTCATGCGCGCAGTTGTCGTCAGAAGTCTCGGTGGACCGAACCAGATCGAGGTCGTCGAGACCCCGATTCCCACTCCAGGTCGCCACGAGGTCTTGGTCCGGGTGGCCGCGGCACCGCTGCATCCCGCGGACTTCCAGGCCATCAGCGGGATGTACGTGAAGTTCGGTGTTGCCGCAGAGGCTGATCAGTACGGCGTGGGCATCGACGTCGCCGGCACCGTCGAGGCCGTCGGAGACGGCGTGTCGACCGTGACGCCGGGTCAGGTGGTCATCGGTCTGCAAGAACGCCTCGACCAGCGCACCGCCTGCCAGGCAGACTACGTCGTGCTCGAAGAGTGGGCGGTGGCTCCCGCGCCGGAGGGCGTGCCGTTGGGCGAAGCCGCCGGTCTGCCGCTGAACGGGATCACCGCCTGGCAGGGCCTCGACGCCCTGACCTTGCCGCCGACCGGCTGGGTGCTGATCACCGGAGCGGCGGGCGGAGTCGGCAGGCTGGCGGTCCAACTCGCCGCCCTGCAGGGATATCGCGTGATCGCCCATGCCAGGGCCGACGACGAGCAGGCGTTGCGCGATCTCGGTGCGGCGGAGTTCGTGCCCGGCGGGGATTCCCTCGCTGCGGCGGTGCGGTCCCTCGTCCCCGGCGGTGTCAGCGGCGTGCTGGACGCAGCCAACATCGGGCCCGCCGCCATGGACGCCGTCGCACGCGGCGGGAGCTACGTTTCCCTGCTGAACGGCGCGCCGCAGTCCCGCCGGGGCGTCAAGGCCGTCAACTGGGCCTACCACACCGATCGCAGCCGGCTCGGCGTCCTGTCGGCGCTGGCGGCAGCGGGAGCCCTCTCCGTGGCCGTCGCCGAGACCGTCCCCCTCGCCGATGCCCGCAGCGCGCACGAGCGCAACGCCACCGGCGGTACCCGCGGATTGCTCGTCCTCACCCCCTGACCCCGCCCCGTCTCACCAACCGTTCATCCCACCCGGCCAGAAGGCGGCAGCGTGTCCAGATCTACCGAGATGACCCAGTGGGTGCTGCCCGGCGGGCAGTCGTCCGGCATCGAATCCCTGACCCGGCGGACCGTGCCGATCCCCGAGCCGGGCCCCTCGGAGGTGCGGATCAGGGTGCACGCGGCCTCGCTCAACCACCGGGACCTCCTCGTCGCCGACCGCACGTACCCGGTCCCGGCGGCACCGGATCTCGTCCCGCTGTCCGACGGCGCGGGCGTGATCGACGCGATCGGGGCGGACGCGGGTCCGTGGTCGGTGGGCGACCGCGTGGCCAGTGCCTACTTCCGGAACTGGGAGGACGGGCCGCCCGGTCCGGCGATGGGACTCGGGCTGGGGTCCGGGAGCGAGAACGGCATGCTCGCCGAGTACGTCGTCCTGCCCGCGGACCGGATCGTTGCCGTGCCCAAGAGCTTGAGCCTCACCGAGGCGGCGACTCTTCCCTGTGCGGCGCTCACCGCGTGGAGCGCCGTCCGCGGCGATCGCCCGTACCGCACGCGGTCGCTGGGTCCTCAGGACACGGTCCTGGTAGTCGGGACGAGCGGGGTGTCGCTCTTCGCGCTCCAGCTCGCGAAGGCCGCGGGGGCCGAGGTGTGGGCTACGTCCAGCAGCGACGACAAACTGCAGTGGCTGCGCCGGCTCGGTGTGTCGGGCACGGTCAACTACCGGAGCACGCCGCACTGGGGCGACGAGGTCTTCGCGCACACCGGCGGGGCCCAGCTCGTCGTGAACGCGGCGGGCACCGGTTCTCTCGACCAGTCCGTCGCGGCGGTGGCCTTCGGTGGTGACATCGCCCTCGTGGGGCTGCTCGACCAAGCGGAGTCCGTGCCCGACCTCATGACGCTGATGGGCAAGTCCGCGACTCTCCGCGGTGTCGCGGTGGGCAGCAGAGCCGCTTTCGGTGATCTGGCGGACGTCGTGGACGAGTACGCGATCGAGCCGATCATCGATCGGGTGGTACCGTTCGACGAGGCTCCGGAAGCGTATCGTCTCCAGTTTTCGGGCGCCCAGTTGGGAAAAGTCGTCATCGAGACAGTTGCCGCGACATGACTGATGACCCCCGGCCGGGATTCCGGTCGGCGCGCTCCGGCCTCACGTCGTTCCTGAAGGCGCGCCGTGCCCGGATAACGCCCGAGAGCGTCGGCCTCACGGCAACGGGTCGCCGACGGGTCGCCGGCCTGCGCCGCGAGGAGCTCGCCGAGCTCGCCGGGGTGAGCGTCGACTACTACGTCCGGCTCGAGCAGGGGCGCAGCCCGCACGTGTCGGACGCCGTCCTCGACGCGGTCGCGCGAGCACTGGAGCTCAACTCCGGCGAGACCCGGCACCTGAAGATGCTCGCGCGGCCCGGTGAGAGCGGCGAGGGGCCCGATCA
>JASLAV010000549.1 GCA_030146905.1 Lentzea sp.
TGTCCGAAGCCATCGCCAAGATGCCCTACGACTTCTCCCCGGCTCGCCTGCGCTGCATGGAACTGCAGATGGAGCTGCTCGCCCAGGAGTCACCCGCTACCGGAAGCACGGCCTAGAGGCCGTAGACCCGGCGAGCGGTGCCCGAGAAGATCTCGGCCTGTTCGTCGGGTGACAGCTCCGAGACCAGTTCCCGGGCCGCGCCGAGCCATTCGGAGTAGGAAGCGGCCAGCAGGCACACCGGCCAGTCCGAGCCGAACATCAGCCGCGACGGGCCGAACGCGTCCAGCACGACGTCGAAGTGCGGACGCAGGGCAGCCACGTCCCACGACTTCCAGTCGGCCTCGGTGACCAGGCCGGACAGCTTGCACGTCACGTTCTCGTGCGCCGCCAGCGACCGGATCAGCTCGGCCCACTCCTCCGCGCCGGACCCGATCGCGGGCTTCGAGCAGTGGTCGACCACGAACTCCACGTCGCCCAGCGCCGCCGCGGTCCGGCGCGCGGCCGGCAGCTGGTGCGGCACCGTCAGCAGGTCGTAGACCAGCCCGTGCGCGCCGACCTGCCGCAAGCCGTTCCGGACGTCCTTGCGGCACAACCACTCCGGGTCCGGCTCGCTCTGCACCTGGTGCCGGATCCCGCGCAGCCACGAGCCGTCGGGACCGCCCACCAGCGACGCCAGCTCGTCGCCGACGGCGGGGGACGTCAGATCCGTCCAGCCCACGACCGCGGCCACGACGTCCGACGAGGCCGCTATCGCCAGGAACTCCGGCGTCTCCTCCGGTACGCAGATCGTCTGCACCAGCACGGAGGCGGAGACCTCCGGCGCCGCGGCGATGAAGTCGGGCTCCAGGAACGAACGGCGGATCGCGCCCATCGGCGGGTCGGTGATCCAGTCCTGGTCGCGCACCGACAGGTCCCACAGGTGGTGGTGAGCGTCGACGATCACGGCGTCGGCACCTCCTCGTCGAGCAGCCCAGACGACTTCAGCTCCGCCCACAGCCCAGGGGGAATCGCAGCCGAGAAGTAAGCGGCGTTCGACGTCATCTGCTCAGCGGTCCGAGAGCCGATCACGACGGACACGACGGCCGGATGTCCTAGAGCGAACTGGATCGCCACCTCCGGCAACGTCACCCCGTGCCGCTCGCACACCTCGGCGATCGCCCGAGCGCGGGCGACCAGCGCGGCAGGCGCGTCCGAGTAGTCGTACTTCGCGTCAGCAGCCACGACGGGCTTCGACAGCAGACCCGAGTTGAAGACACCGCAGGCCACGACCGACACACCGCGCTCCACGCACGCGGGCAGGAACGACGGCAACGCCGGCTGCTCCAGCAACGTGTACCGGCCGGCCAGCATCACCACGTCGATGTCGGTCTCGCGGACGAACCGCTCCGGCATCTCCCACTGGTTCATGCCCACGCCGATCGCGCCGACGACGCCCTGCGACCGCAGTTCCTCCAACGCCGGGTAGGCCTCGCCGAAAGCCGCGTCCCAGTAGTCGTCGGGGTCGTGGATGTAGACGATCTCCACCCGGTCGGTGCCGATGCGTTCCAAAGAGGACTCGATGGACCGCTTGACCCCGTCGGCCGAGTAGTCGCGGACCCGCCGGAACTGGCGCGGCACCGCGAAACCCTCGTCGTCGAGCCCGACGCCGTCTGCGGGTTCCAGCAACCGCCCGACCTTCGTGGAGATCACGTACTCGGCGCGCGGCCGTCCGGCCAGAGCGACGCCGAGACGCCGTTCCGACAGCCCGAGCCCGTAGTGCGGGGCGGTGTCGAAGTAGCGGACGCCGGTCTGCCAGGCCGCCTCGACCGCACCGAAAGCGTCGGAGTCGGAGATTTCGCGGTAGAGGTTGCCGATCGGCGCACCGCCGAAGCCCAGACGAGAAACAGCGACCTTCACGGCAGCTCCCACACGAGTCGCACATCGGGTTCTGCGCCGGAGTAGTCGTCCTCGACCTCCAGCAGCTCTGCCATCCGAGCCTGCCACGGAACGTTGGCCGGATGCGAGGCCAGGAACTCCCTCATCGCCCGGTAGTCGTCGACCTCGACCAGGTGGAACAGCTCACGGCCCGACCGCCAGATCCGCCACGAGTGCACCCCGGCCTCGCGCAACGCGCCGTCCAGCTCGGCAGGGATCGACGCGTGGATCCGGTCGTAGTCGGCTTCACGGCCCTCGCGGAGCCGGGTGTGCAGGGCAACGGTCTCCAACGGGCTCACTCCTGCTTCTGGCCGGTGGCGAACCTGGTCACGACCAGCGCCAGGATGATCACCGCGCCGTACGACGCCTTGATGTAGAAGCCGGACACGCCCTGCAGGCGCAGGATCTGCTCGACCAGGCCGAGCATCAGCACGCCGGACAGGGCGCCGAACAGCGTGCCCTTGCCGCCCTGCAACGAGATCCCGCCGATCACCGCGGCCGCGAAGACCTGGAAGATCATGCCCTCGCCCTGCGTGGCGGCCACGGACCCCAGCCGTCCCGTCATCAGGATGCCCGCGATCGCGGCCAGCACCGACCCGATGATCAGCACGGTCCACACCACGCGGTCGACCCGGATGCCCGCGGCGCGCGCGGCCTCCGAGTTGCCGCCGATCGCGTACAGCGAGCGGCCGGCGCGCAGGTACTTCAGCACGAAGATGCCGGCGGCGTAGCAGACGATGCAGATCCACACCGCCGCCGGCAGCCCGAGCCATGTCGTGGAACCCAGGTACAGGAACGACTCCGGCACGTCGATCAGCGACTTGCCCTCGGTGATCGCGAGCTGCAGGCCCCGCAGCATCGTCAGCATGCCCAGGGTCACCATGAACCCGGACAGCCCGACCTTCAGGATCAACAACCCGTTCAGCCCGCCGATCACGACGCCGATGAGCAGGCACAACGGCAACGCGAGCCACGCGGCGAGCCCCACGTCC
>JASLAV010000578.1 GCA_030146905.1 Lentzea sp.
GTTCCGGATCGGGCTCTGGGTGGGTGGGCGCGTCACCCCCAACCGCACCGACCACGCCGCGGACTGGGTCAAGGAGGTCCGCCGCTCCAGCGGCCGGCCCACCTACGGCCAGGGCTCACCGCACCAGCTCACCAGCTGCCCGTGGTGCGGCAGCGGGATCGAGAAGGGCCGCGACATCGAGGTCGAGGCGACCTCCCGGCGCACCCTGATCCAGTGCTCGGACGTGTTCTGCCCGTTCGGGGTCGTCTCCGGGCCTCGCGAGGCGCAGGAGAGAGGGCTGCCGGTGCTGGTGGTGGACGAGGAGATCTACCGGCATCCGCCGAGCCTGCTGATCGCCACCGTGGACAAGTTCGCCCAGCTGCCGTGGAAGGGCGAGACGGCGGCGCTGTTCGGGCGCGTCACCAAGCGCTGCGAGCAGCACGGGTACCTGACCGAAGACCTGGAGAACGCCGATTGGGAGAAGGCCAGGCATCCCGGGCGGGTCGTGGAAGTCACCCACATCCGGCCGCCCGACCTGATCATCCAGGACGAGCTGCACCTGATCTCCGGTCCTCTCGGGTCGCTCGTGGGCCTCTACGAGACGGCTGTCGACCGGCTGTCGACGTGGAAGCTCGAAGGCGGGAGGTCCGTGCGCCCGAAGGTGATCGCCTCCACTGCGACCGTCCGCCGGGCCACACGGCAGATCCAGGACCTGTTCCACCGGCGGACCGAGGTGTTCCCGCCGCCCGGTCTGACCATCGGTGACAGCTACTTCGCCCGGCAGCGACCGACCGACCAGCAGCCCGGCCGGCGGTACGTCGGCATCTGCGCGCACGGCTCGCGCATCAAGTCGACCCTGATCCGCGTCTACGTCTCGGTGCTCGGCGCGGCGCAGCGGCTGCACGAGCAGTACGGCCGCAACGAGGTCACCGACCCGTACATGACCCTCGTCGGCTACTTCAACAGCCTCCGCGACCTCGGCGGCATGCGCAGGCTGGTGGAGGACGACGTGAGCGCCCGCTTGGCCAGGGCGGACGCGCGCGGTCTGGCCAGGCGTTACGACCCGAAGCAGGAGGAGTTGACCTCCCGGCTCAGCTCGGACGCCATTCGCCCCCTGCTGGACAAGCTGAAGATCCCCTTCACCGGCACCCGTCCGAAGGGCACGCCCACGCCGATCGACGTGCTGCTCGCCACCAACATGATCGCCGTGGGCGTGGACGTTTCCAGGCTGGGCGTCATGGTCGTGACCAACCAGCCCAAGTCCACGGCCGAGTACATCCAGGCCACCAGTCGCGTCGGCCGCCAGGCACCGGGCCTGGTGTTCACCGTCTACAACTGGGCACGGCCGCGTGACTTGTCGCACTACGAAACGTTCGAGCACTTCCACCTGACGGCCTACCGGCGGGTCGAGGCGCTGTCGGTCACCCCGTTCGCCGACCGTGCCGTGGACCGGGGCCTCACCGGTGTCATGGTGGCGTTGGTGCGCGAGCTGGAGCAGGCGTACAACGGCAACCTCCGGGCACAGGACTTCGACCGGCACTCGGAGCTGGCCGACCACGTCGTCCGCTTCCTCGAACGGCGGGCGGGCGGGTCACGCGACGCCAAGCGGCGCATCACCGATCAGTTGGAGCTGCGCCTGGACATGTGGGCCAGGGAGCGCGGTGTGCCCGGACGGCGGCTGGCCTACGACCAGCCGCCGGTCAGCGGGGACATCGCCGGTTTGCTGCGCAGGCCGGGCACGGCGGGGCTGAGCCCTCTGATAGCGCCCACCTCGCTGCGCGACGTCGAACCCGGCGTGCAGCTGCAACTGCTCCCTGGCGTCGACCCCTGGGACGCCGAACCGGCGTTCCTCGCACCGAACGACACCGATCCGGCAGGGGATGCCCAGTGACCGCGCCCGAACGCCGTCGCACCAGCCGCGTCGGCGCGCTGCGACCCAACCAGCTCCTGCACACCTACGGGGTCGGCGCCGTCGCGGACCTGCCCAACCTGTCCGTGGTGACCATGGGGTTGGACCGCTGGGACCTCAAGCACGCCGACGAGATCACCGAAGACCGGCTGCTCGCGGCGGTCCGCGCTCGACTGGGCACGCAGGTCCAGACGCTGCGGCAGCCACCACACCTGCCGGAGACCAGCGACGTGTTCGCCGAGTGGGCCAAGACCGGGGTGCCAGTAGGGCTGTTCCCCACCTGGCTGCGCTGCTCCGACACCCGATGCAACCAGCTGGGTCGTGCCGACGCCGGGTACTTCGAACTGATCCACGACATGTTCAACCCGGACAAGGTGCGCTACGTGCACAACTGCCGGGGCGGCCGCACCACCCGGCCGGTGGCGGTGCCCGCGCGCTTCGTCCTCGCCTGCGACAACGGCCACCTCGACGACTTTCCGTGGCAGTACTTCGTGCACAAGGGCTTCGCGCCCGAGTCCGGCCACTCGTTGACGTTGTCCGAACGCGGAACCACCGGTGAGGCGGCGAACATCGTCGTCAGCTGCGGTGGCTGCGACGCCCGGCAGAGCATGGCGCAGGCGCTCGGAGCGGCTGCCGCGCAGACCCTGCCGAGGTGCCGGGGACGACACCCCCACCTGGGCACGTTCGAGGAGTGCGACCAGCGGCCCCGGACCCTGGTGCTCGGCGCCACCAACAGCTGGTTCGCCATGCAGCTGCGCGCGTTCAGCCTGCCGCACGCCGACGCCGCGGTGGACCAGCTCGTCACCGAGTTCTGGGGACAGCTGGGCCTGCTCGCGGGGCTGCCCGAAGGCATCGCCAAGAACCTGATGCGCACGCAGAAGTGCTGGCCGGAACTCGAACCGTACGGCGAGGACGAGGCGTGGAACGCGATCCGACGGCACGTCGACTCGCCACCCGTGCCGCAACAGGACGATGACGAGGATCTGCGTACACCCGAGTGGCGGACCTTCAGCGGGGGCGACGCCTACGAGCTCCCCGACTTCACGACCCGTCGCGAGAAGAGGCCGAAGGGCACCGAGGACTGGTTGGAGAAGGTGGTGCTGGTCACGCGGCTGCGCGAGGTCGCCGCGCTGTACGGGTTCACCCGCATCGACGCTCCTGAATGGGGAGATCCGGGCACGACGAACGTGCGACGGGCGCCGTTGGCCACCGAGCCGCCCACCTGGGTGCCGTGCGCTGAGATGCGCGGCGAGGGCATTTTCATCCAGTTCTCCGAGGACCGCCTCACCCGCTGGGAGAACGGTGACGCGGTTCGCGACCGCGTTGGGGTCCTGGCACCGGCCCACCACGACTGGAGGGAACGCCGGCGGCTCGAACGGGACGCGTGGCCCGGTGCCCGGTACGTGCTGCTGCACACCTTCTCCCACGCCCTGATCAGGGAACTCGCGCTGGAATCCGGCTACAGCGCGTCCGGAATCGGTGAGCGGATCTACGCCACCGTGGACGGTGAAGCCATGGCGGGTGTCCTGCTCTACACGGCCGCCCCCGACAGCGAAGGCACGCTCGGGGGCCTCGTCAGCCTCGGTGAGCAGCAGAACCTCGGCGCGCTGATCGAACGGGCGCTCGACGCGGCCAGGCTGTGCAGCAGCGATCCGCTCTGCGCCGAGCACGACCCGCGTGAGCACGCCAGGCTCTATGGCGCGGCTTGCCACGCCTGCCTGTTCGCGTCCGAGACCTCGTGCGAACGCGGCAACCAGTACCTGGACCGGGCACTGCTCGTGGACACGTTGACCTCGACGGGCCAGGGCTTCTTCGGATGACGAACAGCGAGTTCGCCGCGGAGTTGGCGCAACTGGTCGACCGGTTGTCCGAGAACCAGGTCGTGGACTGGTGCGAGGTGCTCGAACCGGTTGTGGGTCCGGGGTCAGCGGTGCTGG
>JASLAV010000594.1 GCA_030146905.1 Lentzea sp.
GCGATGGTGGCGTGCCCGCAGAACGGCACCTCGGCCTTGGGGCTGAAGTACCGGACGTCGAACACGCGCTCCGCGGTGTGCGGGAACACGAACGCCGTCTCGGAGTAGCCCACCTTCGCGGCGATCGCGAGCATCTCCTCGTCGGACAGGTCGCTGGCGTCCAGCACGACGCCCGCCGGGTTGCCGCCTGAAGGATCCGTCGTGAACGCGCTGTAGCGCAGTACCCCGGTGTCGCTCATACCCCGCTGCAACGCGTAGCAGTGCTGGAGCCTTCCGTGCATGGACCTGGTGGTGAAGGAGGTCAGACCGGCCTTCTCGAGCACGCGGCCGGACGCGGTGTTCTCCGCCTGGTGACCGGCGACGACCCGGTCGGCGATGGCGAGCGCCTTGTCCCGCAGCTGTTCGGCGACCCGGGTGGCGATGCCGCGTCCCCAGTGCGCGGGGTCGATCCAGTAGCCGATCTCGATCTCGCCGAGGTCGCCGTCGAGCATCTGCGCGACCCCGATGACCTCGCCGTCCTCGACGACGGCGTGCATGCCGAAGCCGTGCTCTTCCCAGTGCTGCAAGGCCTGCTCGTGCCGCAGGTCCACGTAGTCGGGCGTCCAGGTCTTCCCGTCGCCGATGTAGGTGGTCATCCTCGGGTCGGTCGCCCAGCGGAGGAAGTGTTCGAGGTGTTCGTCTCCCCAGGGCACGAGTTCCATGGACCCCATCGTGCCCTAGGGCGTGTCCCGTGGGTCTCGTCCGCGACTCTCATCGAACGAACTCACGGGACACGCCCTAGCCGCACCTAGCTGAACTGCGGGAGAAGCCCTTCGCAGGTGCGGACCACTACCTGGGCGGCCCTGCGGTGGTCGTTCGGCGCGTGCACGTCGGCGGCCTGCGCCTGCCAGCGCACCAGCGCGTCGAGCAACGCCTCCCGCAGCTCGCGGGCGTCGGCCTCGTACTCGAAACCCAGCCGCACCGCAGGAGCCGTGCCCTCGGCGCCGACGATCCGCAGCGCCTCCGCCTGCAGCTCGGCCGGCAGCTTCGTGCGACCGGCCTGCAGTGCGGCCACGAGCCGCAGCTCGCGGAAGTCGTGGGCGGAGGCCACCACCCGTTCCAGGTCGGCCACCAGCTTGCGGGCGTTCTGCCGCGGTTCCATCCGCAGCACCACGTCCATCGCCAGCAACGCCGAACGCGCCTTGAGGATCTCGCGGCGCTCGGTGAAGTGGATCGCGATCGAGTCGCGCAGCTCGCCGAGCCCGCTGCGCTGCACCAGCTGGCCGGTGAGCTTCACCTGCGAGTCGAAGCCCTGCCGGATCAACGCGGTGATCAGCCGGACGCCGAAGATCCCGAACCGTTCGAGCAATGCCTGGCGCGCCGCCGGGTCCATCGCCAGCGGGAACTGCTCGCCGACGAACCGGTCGGCCGACAGCAGGTGGTCCTCCAGCTCCTCGCGGCCGAGTGAGGCGAGGACCCGCAGCGCCTGGAACTCGTCCTCCCGCAACGTCCTCGCGGCCACCGCGAGGAGTCCGGCGACCGAGACCACGTTCTGGCACAACGGTTGCACGGCGACGTCACGGCGGTAGCGGCGGGCGATCTGCTTGGCCGACGACAGCGCGTCGATCCGTCCCGCCCCGATCTCGTCGGCACGGGCGAGCACCGCGACCGTGTGCACGGCGGCGGTGCGGGCGATCGGGTGGTCGTTGGCTGACTGCAGGAACTTCAGGTCGTCGTCCTGCACGTGCCGCATCAGGTACAGCAACGCGTCCGCGTCGCCCAGCACCTGCTCCGGTGTGGCCTCGGACGGCGTGTCGATCAGCACGACGTCCCGCAGCGTCCGCGCGGGCCACTCGACGACGACCCGGTCGGCGCGGTCGATCTGGCCGGTCTCGACGTGGTGCCTGCCGCCCCGCTTGCCGATCGCCACCTCGTGCGGCCGGCCGGGGCCGGAGAACACGTGCGCCCGCGGTTCGGTTCCGCCGCGGTACCAGACGAACGAGCTCTGCGGTGCGAACTCGTCGCCGATCAGCGCGTTGACCACTGTGGACTTGCCGATGTGCGACCGTCCGGCCACGGCGATCCGCACGGGCTCGGTGTAGCGCTCGGCGTGCGAGCGCAGCCATGCCGTGGCGCGCGGGCTGTCGCGGTAGACGGCCATCGCTTCCTGCAGCATCGACCAGACGACGCGGTCCAATGTCACGCGGAGAGCTCCATGGCGGGACCCCCGAGCGCCTGCACCCGCTTGTACAGCGAGATCAGCTTCTCCAGCTCCTTGCGGCTCTCCCGCATCCTGCGCTCGCGCTCGGTCTGGTCGTCCTGGATCGCGCGCTTGGCGCTGCGGGCCGACTCCAGCAACGTCTCCTGCAGCTCCTCCGCGAGCGTGCTGAAGTGGTTGCGCAACGAGCGCTGGATGTGCCGCCCCGAGTCGCGGACGTCCTTGGAGAACTTCACGAAGAAGTCGTCGACGTGCCTTTGCGCGGCGGCCTTGGCGGCGGCCTGGCGGCGCTTCAGCCGCTGGTCACTCTCGTCCAAAATGGACTTCCCGCCGAAGAGGGCACCGGCGCCGAGCGAGATCACGTTGATCAGCGGCATGCCGGCGAGCGACGTCACGAGACCGAACATCAGCACGCCGCCGTAGGAGCCGCGCAGACCGGTGAAGAGCTTCTGCGGCACGGAGAACGGCTCGATCTTCGGCTTCTCCAGCCTGCTGACGGGTTCCAGCAGGTCGTCCGGCAGCACCGAACCGGGGATCAGGTCCTCGCGGTAGACGGGGAAGTTCTTCGCGACCTTCGCCGCCACCCACTCCGCGCGTTCCATCAGCCAGGCGAAGTTCGTGGTCGCGGCCTCGTTGAGGTTGTCCTCCAGCCACTGCTCGAACTTGTCCCAGCCGATCGCGGGATCGGCCTCCTCGTAGGTCTTCTCGACCTCGCGCAGGATCTTGCGGGTCCTGTCGCGCAGGTCGTACTCGACGTCGGAGACCAGGTCGGCCATCTCGTCGTTCAGCACGTTCTGCCAGCGCGCGGACCGGCGGCGCAGCTCGTCCACCCGCCGCTGCGCCTCCTGCAGCGTGGAGATCGTCGCGGCCGTGTGCGACGAGTCGTGGGCCGTCAGCTCCTCGCGCAGCGGCGTGACGAGCTGGGTGATCGCGCTCGACGCCACGACGGCGACGGCGCGGCGGGCCAGCAGGTCGGCGGACGCGACGATGTCGCGCTGCACGCACGCCAGCAGCTCGGGGAAGCCGGACTCGGTGTTGAGCCGCTGGTCGCCGGTCTTCGCGGCGCGCAGCCGCAGAGCCGACGAGACGGGGATCAGCTTCGCGGGGACGCCGGCGCGGGCCAGCAGGGCCCTGTTGCGCTCCACGACGCTGCGCCAGCCCGGCACGAGGTCGATCTTGGTGACGACCACCGTGACGTTCGGGCAGGCCTCCATGACCTTCTTGAGCAGCGTCATCTCCGCCGACGTCAGCTCACCGGTGGCGTCGGAGACCAGCAGCACGGCGTCCGCCTGCATGAGCGTCGCGAACGTGCTGGCGGTGTGCGCGGACCTGGTGTCGCCGACACCGGGGGTGTCGATCAGGACCAGTCCGCTGTCCAGCAGCGCACGGGGGATGCCGATCTCGGCGCGCACGACGTCGTGCGACTGGGCGGTGGTCTGTTTCGTCACCTGGTCGATCGGGACGGCGATGCGTTCCGTCGGGGTGTGGAAGATGCTCCCGCCCGCGGACGCGTTGCGGACCAGCGCAGCCGAAGGTGTGTCGGCGTGCTGGACGAAGGTCGGCACGGTCGTCGTGATGTCGTCGCCCACGGCGCAGACCGGCGCGTTGAGCAACGCGTTGACCAGCTGACTCTTGCCTTGTTTGGACTCGCCGACGACGAGAACGCGCAACTTGGGATCCAGTTGCTGTGCCCGCTTTTCGCGCAGCCGGGCTTCCAGGTCGGGCCTCCGGTGCGTGACGCAGGCCCCGATCGTCTCGTCGAGCACGTCGAGCCAGGGCGGTGCCATCACCTGACTCATAGTGCCGTGTTCACCCCCTTGGGTGAAAGCCTCGAACGCAAGACCGGTCCTGTTCTGTCAGGACCGGGCTGTTCGGAAGGGCAGGTGACGTTTCTCACCGCGCGGGCCCTGCCGACAGCCGTGCCTGGTGGTACCTGCAAGACGCCGAACCGGCCCTGTCCAGGTGGGACAGGGCCGGTTCGGGTGGAGGGTGGCTCAGCCGAGCAGGCCGCCCAGGTCGAGGCCGTCGCCCACGACGGGGACGTTGTGGGTCACGTCGGTGACGGTGCCCAGGACGTTGCCGACGCCGGCGGTGTCGCCGAGCAGGCCCGTGGCGGTGTGGGTCACGCCGGTCGCGGTCTCGACGACACCGGACGCGGTGTGCTGGACCTGGCCGATGGTGTCGTCGGTCTTCAGGCCGATGTTGCCGTCGGAGATGCTGTCCAGGCCGGTGGCGCTGAAGACGCCGAGACCGGCGTCGCTGCCGCCGAGCACGCCCAGCGCGTCGTGGGCCAGGCCGGTCACGCCGCCCAGGTGGCCGAGGATGCCGTCGGCACCGGGAACGGTCGAGGCGACGCCCGCCAGCGGCGCGTCGACGGTCGCGGTGGCGGTGTCGGCCACGTCGAGGACGGTGCCGGTCACCGGGGACGTCGTCTGGTCGAGGACCGAGGTCACGTCGCCGACGACGGAGAAGTCACCGTCGACCTTGACGGCACCGGCGCCGTAGACGTCGGCGGTGTTCGTGCCGGCCCACACGGTCAGGCCGTTCTCGTCGGCGGCGAGGAGGCCGGCCGAGGAGGTGGTGGTGAGGTTGTCGAGGGACAGACCCGACGAGGTCAGCTGGGACGCGACGGCCTGCAGCTGGCTGATGGCGCCGAGGGGCCCCTCCGCCAGAACGTCCTCCACGACTCCGTCGAAGTAGACGCCCTCGAGGGCGGGCAGGCCCGCGGGGGTCTCCGGGAGCAGGTCGATGACCAGCGGGATGACTTCCTGGACGTCCACAGCGGTGATGTCGGCCAGCCCGGCCTGCTCCAGGGTGCCCTGAGCGTCGGCGGCGAACGCGGCCTTGAGGGACGGGTCGCTGAGCAGGTTGAGCACGAAGTCGTGGAGCGTGCTGGGCTGGATCATCTGAGGGAACTCCCGGTGTGGCACGGATGTGTTGAGCGAATGGCTGAAAAGTAGGAGAGCGGGGTTACCCAGAACATCGGGGATCACTCCCAGTGAATCCCCGTTCCCCGATGGGGTGACGCTCGTTGACCCCCTAGGGGATTAGGGGCCTTGCTTGAGCGTCTTCTGTTCACCCGTGTAGGTACTGGTCACTGCTGCGAACAGGTGAGGCGGAGACGTGGCGTACGTACTCGGAGTCGATGTCGGGACCACCCGCACGACGGCTGCCGTGTGCCGTCTCGACGGTGGCAGAGATGCCGAGATCGCCTTCGTGGTGCCGTCGTTGCTGCAGCTCACCGAGGCGGGGACGTTCTCCGTCGGTGAGCACGGTGCCTCCGGCTGGACGGCCTCCGGTTTCGCCAGGCGGATCGGTGACGCGGTGCCGTTCTCGCTGGGTCCCGAGACGTGTCCGGCCGAGGAACTGACCGCGTTGCTGATCATGTGGATCATCGGCGAGGTCGTCACCCGGGAGGGTGAACAGCCTCGTCACGTCGCCGTGACTCACCCGGCCGGGTGGGGCCCCTATCGGCGCGGACAGCTCTTCACGGCGCTGCGGGCGGTCGGCGTCCACGACGTGACGCTCGTGCCGGAGCCGTTCGCCGCCGCCGAGAACCACGCCGTGCGCTCCCGCGTGCTGCCCGGTTCGTCGCTGGCGGTGTTCTCGCTCGGCAGCCACGCGTTCTCCGCGTCCGTCGTGAAGCGGTCGCAGAACCGGATGTTCGAGCTGGTCAACCACGTCGAGGGCGTCGATCACCACACCGGCGCCGACTTCGACGACCTGCTGCTGAACCTGGTGCGCGGGCGGCTCGGCAAGGACGCTTTCGTGTCCTCGGTCGAGTGCGAGGCGGCCAAGCGCGCCTTCGGTCCGTCCGTGGTGGTCAGCGGGGTCGAGATCAGCCGAGACGAGTTCGTCGAGGAGATCCGGCCGTCCGTCGACCACCTGGTCTCCACCTTCGTGCGCGCGCTGGGCCAGGTGCAGCCCGACGCGGTGCTGCTCGTCGGCGGTGGCTGCCGGATGCCCGTGATCGGCGACGCGCTGTCCGCGTCCGTCGACTGCAGGGTGCTCGGCGAGGCCGCTCCCGAGCACTCGGTGGCCAAGGGCGCCGCCGTCGCCGCGCGGCTCGTCGTGACGGGTCCTGACAGCGAACCGGAACCGCTCGACACCTCGGTCCTGGTGCACACCCGTGAAGCGTCGATGAGGTTCCCGGTCGGCGAGGTCGCGAGGCCCGACGACGACGAGTTCACCGCTCCACCGCCCCGCCCGCCGGTGGACGTACCCCCGCTGGAGCTGCCGCCGAGGCGGGTGAAGCGCATGGCGAGCGCGCTGAAACCCGCCGGACGCCGCTCCAGCTCCCGATCCGACTCCCGAGACGATGATGAGGACGGCCGTTGAGCGTGACCACGCGAGCCAGGTTGGTGTTGGACGACTCCGTGCGGGGTGTCCTCGACCGGATCAACGACGCCGCGGCGGGCACACGCCTGCGCGTCGCCGTTGTGGCGCCTGGTGGTTACGGCAAGACAGCACTTCTTTCCGAGATCACCAACTCGGCCGTGCGGGTGGTCGACGACGCGCACCTGCTGGACGACGCCTCCCTGTCGGCGCTGTCGGGGGAGCCGCTGCTGGTGCTGGCCCACCGCCCCTGGCCGCGCCGTGCCGCACTGGCCGAGCTGACCCGTGCCGCGCTGGTCGTTCCGCTGGCGCCGTTCACCCGTGAGCAGGTCCGCGAGCACCTGCGCGCGCCGAAACCGGTGACGGACTTCGTCTTCGCGCAGACCGGTGGCGTGCCCGCGTACGTGGAGCGCCTCGGCGCCGTGTCCGAGGTGTCCCAGGAGGTCCTCGGCGCCTTCCGCGCCGAGCTCGACTGGCTGGACCCGGACCTGCAGAAGTTCCTGCTGGCGGCGGAGGCCGGTGCAGGTCAGCGCCTCGACCTGCTGTCGTCGTTGCTGGGCAAGGACTTCGACGAGGTCAGCGACATCATCGAGGCCGCCCGCGCGACCGGCATGCTGGCCGAGGACGGCACGCTGTTACCCCTCGCGCACCGGGCGGTGGGCGCGTTGACGCGCGCCGAACGCAGGATCGCGGTGCGGCAGAAGCTGGCCCAGCTCCAGCTCGACCGCGGCGGTCCCGTGCTGGAACTGGTGCGCCCGCTGCTGGACACAGGCATCGGCGGCCCCGTCTTCGCCGCCGCGGCCCGTGAGGCGTTGGCCTCCGACCCGGCACTGGCCGCCAAGCTGTTCAAGGCCTCCACCGGCGGCGGCGCGCCCTCCGCCGAAACCGCCGCGCAGTGGGCTACGGCGTCGGCGATGGCGGGTGACCTCGACGGGGCCCTGCGGCTCGCCGACCAGGTGATCAGCGCGGCCGACTCCTCGCACCGGCGCACCGCCGCCGAGGTCGCGGCAGTGGCGCTGGCCCACCGCGGTCAGCTGGCCCGCAGCACCGAGCTGTTCCGCTGGGCGGCCACCCCGTACGCGACCGCTTTCGCCGGGATCGGCCTGATCGGCACCGGGCACCGGTTCGAGGAGACGCCTCCGCAGCCCCCGACCATGCTCGGCGGCGCGGCCTCGCTGATGCTGCAGGGCGTCCGGCAGTCGATCTCCGGTACCGAGACCGCCGCGCTGTCCACTTTGGTCCGCGCGTCGTCGATGCTGGAACCGGCCGGCGGAGCGGTCCTGCTGCCGGACAGCCCCGCCGCGCTGGCCGCCCTCGTGGCCGTGCACTGCGGCGAACCGAACGTCGCCGAGTCGGTGCTGGACAGGGCCGTGGAGACGGGGACCGGCGGCGTGCTGATGTCGGTGCGGCACCGGTTGCTGCAGGCCTGGCTGCACATGCTGCGCGGGAACCTGTCAGTGGCACGCGAGACGCTGATGTCCGTTCGCGGGACGTTCGAACCACGTGACTGGATCTTCGCCGTGGCCCTGGAAGTCGGTGTGGCCAGGCGAAACTCCGACCTCGCGACGCTGCGCCGGACCTGGGAACAGGCCTGCGAGGCCGTTCTCCGCCACCCGGTCGACCTGTTCAGCCTGTTGCCGCTGGGGGAGTTCGCCGCTGCCGCCGCCCGGTTGAGGGACCAGGGCCGGTTGGCTCCTCACCTGGCTCAGGCCCGGGTTCTGTTGCAGTCCCTGGGGAATCCGCCGTTGTGGGCCACCCAGCTGCACTGGAGCCTGCTGCACGCGGCGATCATCGACGAGAACACCGCTGCGGCTGAGGAACATGCTGCTGCTTTGGCTGTGAACCGGGAACGCAATCGGTACTGCGCTGTTGTCTCCGCTGCCGCTGAATGTTGGCTGGATGTCGTTGCCGGGAAGGTTGATCCTGACCGGGTCGAGGAGACCGCTCGGGGGCTGCACGCCGTCGGGTTGTGGTGGGACGCTTCCCGGCTTGCCGGGCAGGCCGCCATTCGCACTTCTGATCGGCAGGCGATGGTTCGGTTGCTGGACTGCGCCCGGTTGTTGCAGGGGCGGCCTGTTTCCGCTCGTCGGTCTGTCGAGAGTGATGTTCCCGTTGTCGAGGACGCCGGGAAGCTGAGCGATCGGGAGCGGGAGGTGGCTCGGCTGGTCCTTGAGGGGATGACCTACAAGCAGGTGGGGGATCGGTTGTTCATCTCCGCCAAGACTGTTGAACACCACATGGCTCGGATGAGGCAGCGGTTGGGGTCTACTTCTCGGTCGGATCTGCTGGCCCAGTTGCGGCACATCGTCGGGGTTGCTTCGGCTTGAGTTGGGCGTTTGCCGGGGGCGCCCCAGACCCCCGGCAATCTGATCCGGGGGTCCCGTCTCAAGCGCGGAGCTTCGCTCCGGAAGACGTACTACTGCTCGCCTTCGCTATGACGAAAGTCTTGTCATCACCCGAAAGAAGGGTGGTGCGTTGCACCTTTTCCACGAGAAATTGCTCCGATCGAGCGAGTAAAGTTTGTGACCCTCAGGGATTGTCGTACCCCCGATGGGGGGAACGGCCCCGCGCATTGGGACGGTGTGGTTTGCTGGCGGTAGGCTTCCGCACCGTTGCTCGCCGAGCAGGTCAGGTGGATCGATTTGCCGAGCCAGGACGACGCGAGACCGTCACGTCCCAAGGGACGCGACGAGCTGGCGCGCGACTGGGCTGCCAAGATCAGTCGGACTGCCTACATTCCCCTGTCTGCCGCGAAACTCACTGAAGAGTTGCACGAGCTGTTGAACGTCGTGGCCGAGGCGCTTGCCGAGGATCCCGCTGTCGCTGCTCAGGCCGGGTCGCGGCTGGTGGAGATCCACTGCGTCGGTGCGGAGAGTTTGAGCCGGTCCGTTGAGGTGCTGGCTGAGTTCCTCGTGCAGGAAGGTGCTGACGCGCGCACGGCCGCGATGGTGATCGGTTCCGTGTCGGCGGCTTACACCGCTGCCATCCAGGCGTTCGTCTTGGAGCAGCAGGAGAGTGTCAGCCAGGCGTTGTTGCGGGCCAACCGTGCTGTGCAGCTGGATTTGCAGGCCAGCGAGGAGCGGTTCCAGGACATCTTCACGCATTCGTCGACCGGTATCGCGATGGTGGGTCTCGACGGGGCGCTCGAGCGAGCCAACGAGGCGTTGTGCACGATTCTTCGTCGGGAAGACGTCGACGGCATGACGCTCACGGATTTGATCGCGCCGGCTGATTTACCGCTGATCAACGATGCCCTGGCCAGTCTGAGGTACGGCCGGATGCGGCGGGTGGAGGAACGGCCGCGGTTGATCGATCGCGATGGTGAGCACTTCAGGGTTCTGCTCGCTGCGACCATGCAGAAGGACATCGAGGACAACCCGCGGCACTACGTGTTGATGATCGACGACGACAGTCAGCTCACGTTGCTCGGCGGGCGGTTGCAGTACCAGTCGTTGCACGACGCTTTGACCGGTTTGCCGAACCGGCAGTACCTCACCACTCGGCTGGAGTCGTTGCTGCACAGCGACATCGAGCACGGCGTCACGTTGTACCACCTGGACCTGGACGCGTTCGCGGTGATCACGGACGGGCTCGGGCGCGAGATCGGTGACAAGGTGCTCCGGCTCGTCGCCGAGCGGTTGAGTGCCGTGTTCTCCAACGAGAAGGCCATGGTCGCCCGGTTGGAGGGTGATGAGTTCGCCGTGCTGGTCGAGAACGGGCCCGAGACGCCTGACGTGGACACGACCATCCGGATGATCGAGCACGAGCTCGCCGAGCCCGTCTACTTCGGTGAGCACGGGGTGGCCGTGTCGGCGACGATCGGGGTGTTGCCGCGGCTGCACTGCGGTGACCGGCCCGCCGAGGTGTTGCGGGCTTCCGACATGACGTTGCGGCGGGCCAAGCGCATCGGGCGCCGGCAGTGGGGGCTGCACGACTCCACGCAGGACAAGCGGGAGCAGGAGGAGTTCGCGCTCGCCGCTGTCATGCCCGGCGCGTGGGAGAGCGGCGAGATCCAGGTCGTGTTCAACCCCGTCATGAGGCTCGACGGGTCGGGGCGGGTGTGCGTCGAGGCCGAGCTCAACTGGCGGCAGCGGGACACCGGGCTGATCGGGCACGAGAAGTGCGTGGCGATGGCCGAGCACACCGGGTTGATGTTGCCGCTCGGCGAGTGGATGTTGCGCAGGGCCGCGGAAGCCGCGCGCGGGCACGACGAGATGCTCGCCGTGTGCCTGACCGAGAGCCTCGCGAACAGTCCGGACCTCATCCGCGACGTCCGGCGCGTGCTCGCGGACACCGGGCTGCACGCTTCGGGGTTGTTGCTGGGCTTTCCCGTGCACGTGCTCGCTTCCGAGGACAGCGAGGCCGCCGACAACCTGGAAGTGCTGTCCGAGATGGGCATCCACATCGGCGCCCGCGACTTCTCCGGCTCGACCGCCGAGATCGAGCTGGTCCGCACGCTCGGTGTGAAGGCCGTGCGGGTGAAGGGGCGTGCCCACAAGCCGGACCAGCTGGTGTCGCACGTGCTCAGCGACCTCGTCGGCTTCGTGCACGAGGCCGGTGGCATCGTGGTCGTCGACGCGGTCGAGGACGCTGAGCAACGTGACTGGTGGACCGAGCTCGGCGCCGACGCAGGGGTCGGGCCGGTGTTCTGCGTGGAGCCGACTACGGAGTGGCCCGTCGTGGGTTGAGGTGCACGAGGACCAGCGCGAAGCCCGCGATGGTCACCATGCGCAGGGCGGCGGTGATGCCGTTCCAGTCCTTCGACTGCCACATCGCGAACCACTCGCCGCCGATGGTGATGAAGCCGCCGAGGAACAGCGCCACCACCATCAGCAGACCGGCGGACGCGAACTTGCGCGCGCTGTCCTCCCTGTCGCGCAGGTAGGCGACGGTGCCGGCGGTCAGCAGGACCGCGGCGATCGCCTCCCACAGGATGATCACGAGGTAGACGACCGTGACGATCGCGGGACTGGTGATCGCCCGCCACTTCAGCCCCTCGCCGAACGTGGTGTCCATGGCGAGGACGTGCTTCACGAACTCCTCGTTCGTGCTGTAGTCCGTGATGTTGCCGAGCACCACCAGAAGCATGTTGAGAGCGATGAACCCCACGGTCACCGCGACGACCGCGCGCAAGCTGCCGACCCGAGCAAGAAGACGCATGGCGCGGACCCTAACCGATGGGATGCCGCCGGTGAGACGCGTTTGCACGGTCTTCTCGTCAACCGCAGGGGTCCTGGAACTCCAGCTGTGGCAGGCGTTCCGCCCACAGCGCCGGGGTGAGCGCGCCGCGGGTGGTCGTGCAGATCCGCTCGATCTCGTGCTCGACGTCGAGGTCCCACAGCCGCACGACGCCGTCGGTGTTGCCGGTGGCGAGCAGTCGGCCCCGTGGTGAGAACTGGACCAGCGGTTCCGCCGCCCAGTCGCCGGTGATCTGCTGGCCGAGGTAGAACGGGTCGGCGGGGTTCGTGATGTCCCACAACCGGAACGTCCTGTCGACACTGCTGCTCGCGAGCAGCCGGCCGTCCGCGCTGATCGACACGCCGCCGACCGTGCCGGTGTGGCCGTGCAGCTCGCTGATCTGCACCGGGTGCTCGCGGTCGCGCACGTCGAACAGCCGGACCACCTTGTTCTGCCCCGACATGACGAGGGTCTTGCCGTCCGCGGTGAAGAACGCCCGCAGGACGATTTCGGAGTCCTGGATGGGCGCGCCCAGCTGACGTGGCCGCGCCGGGTCGCTCACGTCCCACAGCCGCACCGTCCTGTCGCTGCTCGCGGTGACGAGGGTGCGGCCGTCCTCGCTGAACGCGGCGTCGTTGACGTAGCCGTCGTGGCCGGTCAGGGGTTCGCCCAGCGGTACGGGCCTGCCCGGGTCGCGCACGTCCCAGAGCCGCACCGACTCGTCGGTGTGGTTGGTCAGCAGCACGTCGCCGTCCGGGCGGAACGCCACGCGCGCCGAGAACCGGTTCTCCAGGACGAGCGGCTCGCCGAGTTGCTTCGCGCGCAGGGGATCGGCGACGTCCCACAGCCGCACCGTTCTGTCGCCCGCCGCGGTCGCGAGCACCTTGCCGTCCTGGCGGAACACCGGTGGGCTGATGGTGCGTTCGTGCCCGGTCAGCGGAGGGCCGATCTGCTTGGGGTGGTGCGAGTCGGTGACGTCCCACAGCCGCACGGTCTTGTCGCCGGAACCGGTCGCGACGACCTCGCCGTCCGGGCGGAACACCGGCGTCGGCACGTGGGAGGTGTGGCCGAGCAGCATCGCCTGCGGCAACGACCACAGCTGCACGGCGTTCTCCTGGGACCCGGTCGCGAGCGCGCCGCCGTCCGGGCTGAAGCCGATCGCGAACAGGCCGGAGCCCGGCGCGGACAGCGGTCGGCCGAGCGGGCTCGGCGCGGCGGGGTCGCTCAGGTTCCACAGCCGGGCGGTGGCGTCGGAGGAGCCGGAGGCGAGCACGTGGCTGTCCGGGCTGAACTTCACCGACCACACGGACGCGGTGTGGCCCGCCAGCGGTTGCCCTACGGGTTCCTGCGTCGCCGGGTTCCACAGCCGCACGGTCTTGTCGTCGGCGCCGCTCGCGAGCAGCTTGCCGTCACCGCTGAACGCCACCGTGTGGATGCCGAGGGTGTGCCCGGTCATCGGTTTGCCGGTCCTGGTCCTCGTGGCGACGTCCCAGAGCAGGACGGTCTGGTCGTCGCCGGTGGTGGCGAGCGTCCTGCCGTCCGGGCTGAACGCGAGCGAGCGGACCGCGGCGGTGTGCGCGCGCAGCGGATCGCCGACCGGCTTGGCGTTCGCCGGGTCGCGGACGTCCCACAGGCGCGCGGACCTGTCCTCGTTCGCCGCCGCGAGCAGCGTGCCGTCCGGGCTGAACTCCAGCAGGTAGGAGGGGCCGTTGCCGGTCTCGATCGTCTTGATGTTCCTGGGAGAGTCCGGGTTCGTCACGTCCCAGAGCCGGATCGTCGCGTCCTGGCCGGTGGTCGCGAGCACCTCGCCGTCCGGCGAGAACACCGCGGAGCTCAGCCAGTTCCGGTGCCCGGAGATCACCGCGACCTCCTTGGGACGACTGCGGTCCCGGACGTCCCACAGGCGCGCGGTGCGGTCGTAACTGGCGGTGGCGAGCAGCGAGCCGTCCGGGCTGAACGTCGTCAGGTAGACCGCGCCGGTGTGCCCGACCAGCGGCACGGCCAGCGGGACCTGCTGGATGGCGAGCAGCTTCGCGACCACGCCCTGGTCGGCCGGGCGCATGCGGTGCGCGACCATCAGGAACTGCGCCGACAGCGACGGATCACTCGCGGTCAGCCGGTCGGCCTCGGCGACGACCTGGCGGAACTGGGCGTCGTTGCGCTGGTTCACCGCTATCACGGCCGCGCCCGCCGCGATCAGTGCGAACACCGCCACCAGCGCGACCGCCGACCTGCG
>JASLAV010000612.1 GCA_030146905.1 Lentzea sp.
TTGCTCGTCTAACTCACGTTGACGTCTATGCCGCGCCACGGGGGACATCCTTGCCCTATCAACCGTCTCAAGTCGAGAGGCAAATATTCCTCACGAAGTTCGTGAACCGTTGCCGGATCGTGTCCGTACTCCTCGGTACCCGAGCCGAGAAAGGATCCAGCCGATGCGACGTGGACAGGCCATCACCGCTCTGGCGGCTCTGGCTCTCAGCCTCACGGCGTGCGGCAGCACCCAGACCCCTCCCGGAGGGGCCGCGACGGGCGGCTTGCAGGCGAAACCGGCGGACGTGAGCGACTCGCTGCTGCTGTTCATCTCCAACACCGAGCAGATGGGGTGGTTCGTCACCGACGGCGACGGGCTCCCGCTCTACCGCTACGACAAGGACGTTCCCAAGCCGTCCAAGTCCAACTGCGACGGTGAGTGCGCGAAGGCGTGGAAGCCGGTCCTCGCGGACAAGACGCCGATGGCGACCGGGGTGGACCCCATCTCCATGGGCACCGTGACCAGGTCGGACGGCAGCAAGCAGCTCACCATCGCCGGCTGGCCGCAGTACACCTACGCCGAGGACAAGGCGGCCGGTGACATGAAGGGCCAGGGGAAGGGCGGTGTGTGGTTCGCCACTGCCCCCAACGGCGCCAAGATCACCGGCGGCAAGGCCCAGAACAACAGCAGGAGCAGCGGTACGCCGAGCACGTCCCCCAGCTCGAAGACCGGTCAGGCGCCGCCGTCGGCGCCGCCGTCGAGCATCCCCGGCTACTGAGCCCACCGCTGATGCGAATCCCCCCTCCCGACTTCCCCTTGAACAACGAGGACATCAAGACGATGACCAGAGCCCTCGCCACCGTCTTGGCGATGTTGTTCCTCTTCGCCGGGCTGACGCCCGCGGCCGCAGCGCAGCCCGCGGACACCGGTGGAGTGCAGGACACCCCCTCGGGGCCGTTGACCGCGAACGACCGCGATCTGCTGGTGAAGGTGCGCCAGGCGGGCCTGTGGGAGATGCCGATGGGTGAGCTCACCGCCACCAAGGCATCGAACGCCAGGGTCAAGCAGATCGGCAAGATGATCATGCTCGACCACATGATGCTGGACGCGCTGACGAAGAAGACGGCGGCCCAGCTGGGCACGACCACCCCCGACGTGCCGAGCCCGGCGCAGCAGTCGTGGATGGAAGAGCTGAACGGTCTCGAAGGAGACGCCTTCGACCAGGCCTTCGTCGCACGGCTGCGCGCCGCGCACGGCCAGGTCTTCATGTTCATCGCGAAGGTGCGCTCCCAGACCCGCAACGACACCATCCGCGGGTTCGCCCAGGCCGGCATCGACGTGGTGATGAAGCACATGACGTTGCTGGAGAGCACGGGTCTCGCGGGTGACGCGTCCTTCGCGGAGCCCCAGCCCGCCGGCGGCATCATCAACGCGACCCTGGCCTCCGACGAGGGGCCGAACATGTGGGTGATCCTCACGGTCACCGCCGCGGGAGCCGTCCTCACGGTCCTCCTGCTCCGAGTTCTCCGCCCGCGACGACCGGTGCGGTGATTGCAGAACGACCCGTTGCACGACGGGAAACGGAGGTGGTGTCCCAAGGTCAGAGGCACTCCAACGCGGACCTGTTCCCACCCGCCCGGCCCTGATGTGTCCACTCCTGCACCTGCGGGGCCGGGCGGGTTCCCGCGAGAAAGTTCTTTCCCGGAGGAAGAGTTGTTGTCGAGCCAGATTCCGCTCCTGGTGGCCCAGGCCTCCGAGTTCGACTCGGGTGTCAAGAAGATGGCCCAGATCTCCGCCAGGCTGGCTTACGTCCTGATGTGCGCCACCTTGTCCTGGGGTGTGCTGATCGCGACCGGGTGGGCCGAGAAGCTCACCGGGCGTGAAGGACTGAAGAACGGGCACATGGTGCTCGCCTCGCTGGCGATCGCGTTCGGCTGCGTCCACGCGTTCGCCTTCACGCTGATCCAGAACGGCACGTTCAGCTTCATCAAGCTCGTCCTGCCGTTCGTCGACGGCGGTCTGTTCCGGCACGCGCTGGGCATCCTCGGCCTGGAGGTCATGCTCGCGATCGCCGTGCTCGCCTCGATGAGGCACAAGGTCTTCTACCGCAAGTGGTTGCGGTTCCACCAGACGGCGTACATCGCGGTGGCGATCACCGTGGTGCACTCCTGGTTCGGCGCCATCGCGAACGGCAACCTGTCCGTTCTCTGGCTGGCCGGCCTCACCGTCCTCGTCCCCACCGCGACCCTGGCGCTGGCCCGGTTCCTCCCGCCGGAGGTCCTGGTGCGCATCGGCATGCTCGACGTCGAGCGCGGCAAGGAACCCGGCGTCGGCGAAGGCGACGCGATGGACGTGAGCGTCAACAACGAGAAGTGCCACCGCTACGGCACCTGCCAGGCGGAGGCCCCTGACGTCTTCCAGCTGATCGAGGACAACCGCCTGACCTACAACCGCCGGCCGCCGGAAGAGCACTTCGCTCAGGCTCGGCAGGCAGCCCGCGCGTGCCCCATGCGCGCGATCGAGATCAGGGAGCGAGTGAAGTGAGCGAACGGATCGTGGTCGTCGGCGGCGGACTCGGAGGAGTCCGTTCCGCGGAACGGCTGCGGGAGATGGGTTTCGACGGGCAGATCACGATCCTGTCCGCCGAGAGGCACCTCCCTTACCACCGCCCGGCACTGTCGAAGCAGGTCATCACCGGTGCGTGGCACCCGGACGACGCCCTGCTGTCGTTCGCGGGCGACCTCGACGCCGAGTGGCGGCTGAACTCACCCGCCCTGCACCTGGACCCGAAGCTGCAGTCCGTCTGGGTGCCGGGCGGCGAGGAGATCAAGTACGACGGCCTCATCATCGCCACCGGCGTCGACGCCAGGGCGATGGGCGGGGCGCCGCGCCACGACCCGCGGGTGCACGTGCTGCGGACGTTGGACGACGCCGTCGCGATCCGCAGGAACATCCGGCAGTCGCAGGGCCTCGTCGCCGTCATCGGCGGCGGGTTCATCGGCTGCGAGCTCGCCTGTTCTGTTCGTCACATGGGCCGCGACGTGGCGCTGATCGTGCGCTCGCCGGCGTTGCTGGGCGGTGTCGTCGGCGACGACATCGGCAAGAAGATCACCGAGGCGCACATCGAGCACGGCGTCCGCCTGGCCACCGGCGTCGGCATCAAGCACTGGGTGCGCCAGCCGGGCGGCATCGGCATCCACCTGAGCGACGGCCAGGTCTTCTTCGCGTCCTGCGTCGTGCTGGCCGTCGGTGCCTCACCGGCCGTCGACTGGCTGCGCGGCTCCGGCCTGATCATCGAGGACGGCGTGCTCTGCGACGCGACCAACCACGTGGTGGGCGCCGAGAACATCGTCGCCTGCGGTGACGTAGCCCGCTGGCCCAACCTGCGCTTCAACGGCGTGGTCCGCCGAGTCGAGCACTGGCTGAACGCGGTCGAGGGCGGCCGTGCCGCGGCCGAGAACCTCCTGGTCGGCCGCTCGCACGCCAAGCCGTACACGCCGGTGCCGCGCTTCTGGACCGAGCAGTACGGCATGCGGGTCCAGGGAGCGGGACTGCCGGTGCTGGGCACCGACACCACCGACGTCAACGGCCTGACCGGCTTCATCGCCGACGGCAAGCTCGTCGGCATCGTCGGCCTGGAGTCGCCCGGCAAGATCATCAGCGAGACCCCGGAACTCTTCCGGCAGAACCAGGTGGACCCGAACCGTTCCGTGTGGACGCAGCCGGAGCCCGTCGCGGCCGAGGCACCGGAGGTTCCGGCCACCACCCAGGTCCCGGTTCCCGAACCGGTCGCCGCCCTCGCATCATCCGTTCCCCCGTCCGTCTCGTCGTCGATGTCCCCGCCATTGGAGCGGCGGAGGCACTCGCGGTCGAGGCCGGAGATGGTGCGAATGGGCGGAGGACGCGCGAGGCCCTAACCAGGTCGAGGAGAGAAGTGCCTGCCGGCACAGGGCAAGCGGGGACGGGCGAACTCCGACGTCGCTCCGCGTGGCCGGGTGGCGGACCTGTGACGTCACGCGGGCGATGCGTTCGTTTCCCGCGCCGGTAGGTGGTCTCCCCTTCTCGTGCGTCACCGGCGGTGTGGCGGCTCGGTGGGCTCCCGAGCCGTCACACTGGCCCTTTTTGGGGCGTTGTACGAGGGGTGGGCTGGCCTCTTCTCGGGGCGGGTCACGTACCGAGCGTGCGGGTCGACTTTCGGGGGCGGGCCACCTCCCGCGAGACGAGACGGTCCGTCTCGTTTTGGTGGGAGGTCTCCTCATGCCGTGCGAGTTGCGTTCCAGCGTGGCTGGTCAGGCAGCGGACGATGCGTGGGGGTTCATCGCCGCTTCGCGTCGATTGCGATTGGGGCTTGACTTCGGGGCCCTTGCGAGGCGCTGGACGGGCGGGAAAAGGTCGGATGCTCCGCACCCGCCCGAACCCGGCAGGTAGAGCCTCGCACCCAAAGTCAAGCCCCAATCGCAAAGCCGAAGGCTTCACCGGCTCCCACCGGTTCATAGGGCTGTACGGCTCGCTTCGCATCGCCACACTGGGTCGGGACGGGCGGCAGGGCGGTCTCACCTGCTGCTTGTCAGCGTTGGCGGTGGCGGGGGAACGCCTGGCGGTAGTCGCTGGGCGAGGTTCCCACCTGCTTGACGAAGTGGTGGCGCAGGTTGTTCGCCGTGCCCAGGCCGCTCAGGCCCGCGATCTTCTCCACCGACAGGTCGGTCGACTCCAGCAGTGCCTGGGCTCTGGCGATGCGTTCGTTGAGCAGCCACTGCAGCGGTGTCGTGCCGGTGGTGGCGTGGAGGCGGCGGTAGAAGGTTCGGGGGCTCATAGTGGCTCGGCGGGCCAGGTCCTCGATCGTCAGCGGTTCGTCCAGGCGGGCTCGGGCCCAGTCGAGGACCGAGGTCAGGCCCTGGTCGTCGTTCGCGGGGACCGAGAGGTCGATCACCTGGCTTCGGTTACCTGGGCGGTGTCCTGGCACGATCATCCTGCGGGCCAGTTGGTTGGCCACGTGGGCGCCCAGGTCTCGGCGCACCAGGTGCAGGCAGAGGTCGAGGCCTGCTGTCATGCCCGCGCTGGTCAGGACGTCGCCCTCGTCCACGTAGAGCACAGAGTCGTCCACCTCGACCTTCGGGTAGCGCTCTGCCAGCAGGGCGGTGTGCATCCAGTGGGCGGTTGCCCTGCGTCCGTCCAGCAGGCCGGCTTCTGCCAGTGCGTACGCTCCGACGCACTGCGAGACGATTCGTGCGCCGTTGTCGTGGGCGTCGCGTAGGGCCGAGACCAGTTCTGGTGGGACTGGGGCGTTGTCCTCCAGGACTTCTTCTGGCACCCATGACACGAAGACGGTGTCCGCGTTCACCACGTCGTCCAGTCCGTGGGTGGTGTGCACGGTGAAGCCTGGGCCGTCGCCTCGTGTGCTGGTTCCCGTGCCGCACAACCACAAGTCGTACCAAGGGTCGGCCAGGTCCGGCTGGGGTGTGCCGAAGATCGCTGAGGGGATGCCCAGTTCGTAGAGGTCCATGACACCGAAGTCGCCGGGAACGATCAGGGCCACGGATCCAGCGCTCATGGGCACCAGCCTATGGCAGGAATTTGGTGAAAGGGGTCATTCCGGTCACTGGTTGGGTTGATCA
>JASLAV010001083.1 GCA_030146905.1 Lentzea sp.
GACCTCCCGGAACCCGGCGCTCGCAACGCTCCGATGCTCATGAAGGCGACCGCGTCCGACCTGGCCGTCGTGACCACCTTGCCGTTCAAGCTGAAGCTCCCGCCGGGCGCGATCGCGTAGTCACCTGCTTTCGAAGTCGCCACGCTTCACGGCGCCGATGAACGCTGCCCATCCGGGCGCGGCGACCACGGAGTCCGCCCGGTTCTTGGAGTCGCGAACGCGCGCGGCTGAGCCGTTCAGCGCAACTTCGACGCAGTTGGTGTCGCCATTGCCATTGCTGCGGCTGCTCTTGCGCCACACAGTTCCTACCTCTCGGCAGCCAGCCTCTCGATCCACGCGGCGGACTCGTCCGGGGTCAACGCCAGCTTCGAGAGGCGTTTGAAGGCAAGCCTAGCCGCCTGGACCTTCTCCACACCCTCGTCAGTCATGGTTCCACCCACGTGCTCGATGTACAGGATCTTCGGGTACTTCGGGTCTGGGAACTCGATGATGGTGAAGCTGCCGTCGTGCGGCGGTGCGGAGTCGGGCAGGACCTGAGCGGTCACGTTCGGCAGCGCGCACATCTCGTGAACGTGCAGCAACTGGCTGCGGGAAGCGTGCCGGAGGGCGTACGCGGTGATGATCACGCGATACCTCAGCGGCCGGTCACCGAACAGCCGGCCTTTCCGCCGCAGGCGCTTGGCGGTCTCGTCGTCGATCCATTTCACCGATCGCCTGATCGCCCCCTCGCCGAGGACTTCGCGGATGTAGCCCTCCTCTTGGAACAGTCCGGGGATGACGGTCGCCTGGAAGTCCCGGATCTCCGACGCGTCGTGCTCCAGGCTGACGTAACCACCACTGTTCGGACCGAAATCATTCCACCAGCCCTTTTCGGTGGCGAGCTCGTACAGCTGCAGGTACGGCTCCTCCTCGGCGATGATCACGCCGTAGAGATCGAGCATCGCCCTGAGCGCGTGAATGTCGGGCAGCTGACCATTTTCGATTCGGCTGAGCTTCGGCACGTTGTAGCTCAGCCGAATCGCGGCTTCCTTCTGCGTCATACCCGCTCGCTCGCGCAGGAACTTCAACGCATCGCCGAGTCGTTTCTGCCGGAACGTGGGTTCGGACACGAGCGGGAACGCTACGCGCCGGATGCGGAGTTCGAGACTCTCACTCATCGGGTGCGATGAGGAACGTGCTGTTCATGGACCACTTCCACCGTATCGAGTACCACCGCAGGACACCCGGCGGTGCGCTGGACCTCGAACTCGTCGAGGAAGTCCAGGACCACGGCTGGTACATCAGGAAAGGCGAGGAGTGGCGGCGGCGCTACACCCTCGAATGCGCTCACGACTTCCTGGCTCGCACCGAAACGAAGCCGGGCACGTTCGCGATCTCCGTGTGGCGTGACGGGCAGCGGGTCTGCACCATCGGAATGGAGTGGCGTCCCACCAAGGAATGAAGAAGTTCCCTCTCCTGAGTTACGCAGCTTGATGTAGAGGGGCCGAACGCGAGAACTTCGCGCCCATGAACCTCAGGAAGACCGTCGCGGGGGCCGCTGTCGCCCTCGGCAGCACCGCCGCCCTGCTCGGCCTGGGTGGCACCGCACACGCCGACACCGCGGACGCCATCGCGCACACGCAGCCGGACGTCGGTGGTCAGCTGGGCGAGATCGCGACCGTGGGCGACCTCGCCCAGGTCGACACGTCCAACGTCGAGGGCAAGATCCAGGCCCTCAACGGGCAGAACCCCGACGTGACCGCGCTCGTGCAGGACGTCGACGCCGGTGCGACGGGCCTTCCGGCCGAGACGCTGCTCGGCCTGAGCGACCCGCAGGGCAACAACCCGAGCGGGTTCGCGCACGTCGACATCTGATCCAACCGGTACTTCCTGGCCGGGGCGGCGCCCGATTCCCTCCCCCTCGAATCGGGCGCCGTTCCTCTTCTTCCACGGATCTATTAGGAGCGCAACGCCTTGAGCATCAAGAAGATCGTCGCTTCCGCAGGCCTCGCCGCGGGTGCGATCGCCGCCATGGCCGGCACCGCGAGCGCGAGCCCGTCCGCGTCGGACCTGGTCGACGGGGTCGGCACGCTGGCCGGCGCCGCGGACTTCGCCGGCAGCACCGTGGTGAACACCTTCGCCGACCGCCTGGGCCTCACCGGCCAGGTCGACCAGGTCATCGGCGGCTGACTAGCGACCCGCGGCGTAACCCTGTGCGCCGCGCGGGTTCGCCCCGGCGCGCAGGAGTCCGTCCGCGGAGTCCCGCGCCACGGCCGACATCCGGCCGAGAGTCCACTCGCCGGCGTCCACGACCTGGTGGCCACGCGCACGCAACGCATCCAGGACGTCCACGCCGGCGCGGGACTCGATGACGAGCTCACCCGGCGTCCAGGCACGCGGGTAGAACGAGCTCGGGAACGCGTTCGAGTGCCACATCGGCGAGTCGATCGCCTCCTGCAGGTTCAGGCCCGCCCGGTGCGCCAGCCAGAAGCCCAGTTGCCACTGGTCCTGCTGGTCACCACCGGGCGTGCCGAACGCCAGCGCCGCCTCTCCGTTGCGCAGCGCCATCGACGGCGACAACGTGATCCGCGGGCGCTTGCCGGGGGCCAGCGAGTTCGGCAGGCCCTTGTCCAGCCAGAACATCTGGGCGCGGCTGCCCAGGCAGAAGCCGAGTGACGGGATCGTCGGCGACGACTGCAGCCAGCCGCCGGACGGGGTCGCCGAGACCATGTTGCCCCAGCGGTCGACGACGTCCACGTGCACGGTGTCGCCACGGGTCGCGCCTGAGCGCTCCACCGTCGGTTCGCCGATGGAGCCCGTCGGGTCGAGCGGCACACCGGCCGACGCACCGCGCAGGATGTGCTTGGGCAGCAACGGTTCGCGGCCGCCGGGCGAGCCGGGGCGCAGTTCGAACGACGCGGTGTCGGAGATCAGCTTGCGGCGTTGTTCGGCGTACGCGCGCGAAACCAGGATTTCCAGGGGCACGTCGTTGACGTCGCCGTACCAGGCCTCCCGGTCGGCGAACGCCAGCTTGGCCGCCTCGACGGCGAGGTGGACGGTCTCCGCCGTCGGCTTGCCGTCCACGTAGGACAGGTCGTAGCCCTCCAGCAGCCGGAGCTGTTGCGCGAGAACGGGTCCCTGCGTCCACGCACCCGCCTTGACGAGCGACCACTCGTCGAAGTCGACGATCAGCGCGTCCTCGTACGACGCCTCCCAGTCCGCCATGTCGGCGCCGGTCAGCACGCCGGCGTGGTCGCGCCCGGAGTCGTCGCGGAACTCGGTGCGGCAGAACTCGTCGACCTGCGCGGCGACGAAGCCCTGCGACCACGCCCTGCGCGCGGCCTCGATCTGCGCCTCGCGGTCGGAGCCAGCGGCCTCACCGGCGGCGAGCAGCCACTCCCACGTGTCGGCGAGCTTCGGGTTGCGGAACCGTCCGCCGGGAGCCGGCAGCACGCCGCCCGGCATCCACTGCGCGGCGGACGTGGGCCAGTGGTCGCGGAAGAGGTCCTGGACGAGCGAGATCGTGTGGGCGGCGCGTTCGACGAGCGGGAAGCCGTCGCGCGCGTAGCCGATGGCCTTGTCCAGCACCTCGCGCAACGACTTGGTGCCGTGGTCACGCAGGAGAGTCAGCCAGCCGTCCCATGCACCCGGCACGGTCGCGGCCAGCAGCCCGCTGCCGGGGACCAGTTCCAGGCCCAGCGACGTGTAGTGCTCGATCGTCGCACCGGCGGGCGCGACGCCCTGCCCGTTCAGCACGCGCGGGTTGCCACCGGCGGGCGCGAAGATGATCGGGACCTCACCGCCGGGGCCGTTGAGGTGCGGTTCCACGACCTGGAGGACGAATCCGGCGGCAACCGCCCCGTCGAAGGCGTTGCCACCGTCCTCGAGCACTGCCATGGCCGCCGCGGAGGCCAGCCAGTGGGTCGAAGCGACCATGCCGAAGGTGCCGACGAGTTCGGGGCGCGTGGTGAACACATCCATAAAGGTATGCGACGCTAACTAAATTGCGTGACTCCGAGTGACGCACGCCCCAGGACCGAACGGAGCAGCCCGCCGTGCGACGGCGCTCCCAGGCCCAAACGTGATCAACTCGGCGGCTCCTGGCCGGCGGGCCCTGTCGTGAACCCGGCGTAACCGTCCCCCGCCACCGCAGTCCGGCGTGCGGGTGACCCTGACGTGCCCCGATGACATCCCCGAGAGCGCCGTACAACTTTGGTCGTAGCCGACCGTGACAGATCTCCTACCAGAGGTCTACCGGCGCGGCCGATGTTTCGAACACGTTCGAACGGCACAGTTCTAGGCATGGGAATTCTGGTGATCGCGACCATCTTCATCGGCCTCGCACTCGTGGCGGCGGTGCCCCTGGTGGCGTTGCTCCACTGGTCCGACCGGTGAGTTCGAGGTAACGAGCGTTAACCTCCTCGCGAGCAGCTCGCTTCGAGGAGGATGAAGGCATGGAGATCTCGGGTACCGCGGCCATCGTCACCGGTGGCGCGTCCGGTCTCGGCGGCGCGACCGCACGTGCGCTGGCGGCGCGTGGAGCACAGGTGTTCGCGCTCGACCTGCCCAGCGCGATCGAGAAGGCAGAAGCCGTCGAGAACGTCACCTACCTGGCGGCGGACGTGACCTCCGGCGAAGACGTCCAGGCAGCCGTCGACACCGCGGCAGGCTCCGGCGCCCCGCTGCGCATCACGGTGAACTGCGCGGGCATCGGCCCGTCGACCCGCACGGTCGGCAAGAGCGGCCCGCACGACCTCGACCTCTACCGCAAGGTCATCGAGGTCAACCTGATCGGCACCTTCAACGTGCTGCGCCTCGCCGCCGCCGCCATGGGCAAGACCGAGGAGCTGGAGCACGGCGCCCGCGGCGTCATCATCAACACCGCCTCGATCGCCGCGTTCGACGGCCAGATCGGCCAGGTCGCCTACGCCTCGTCGAAGGGCGGCGTCGTCGGCATGACCCTCCCGGCCGCGCGCGACCTCAGCAGCGTCGGCATCCGCGTGCTGACCATCGCGCCGGGCATCGTCGACACCCCGATGCTCGCCACGGTCTCCGACGAGTTCCGCGCGGGCCTCGCCGCCGGTGTGCCGTTCCCGAAGCGCCTCGCGCAGCCGTCCGAGTACGCGCAGCTCGCGCTCTCGCTCGTCGAGCACGACTACCTCAACGGTGAGGTCATCCGCATGGACGGCGCTCTCCGCATGGCTCCTCGCTAAAGATCCCCCGCGTACGGCAGCTTGGACATGGCGTCCGAGGTCATCCACTCGCGCAGGCGGTGGGTGGCCCGGACGTCGTCCTCGTTGTACTCCAGCAACCTCCGCCGCTGGTCCGTGTCGAGCTCGTCGCCGTTCAGCCCCACGGCGGCGCGGTACCAGCGCATGGAGTTCTCGCCACCGGCCTCCGGGTCGCGCCACTGGAAGCCCGCGGCCGGCGCGATGATCTTCAGGCCCTTGCCGTGCGCGCACAGGAACTGCTCGCGGACGATGCCGAACAGGTCCACCCAGGCGTCGGAGCCGATGAACTCCTTCACCTGCGCGACGGTCGGGATGCCCGGCTTGCCCGCGAACCGCTCCGCCGACGCGAGCAGCCAGCGGTTCTCGGCCAGCTCGTTGTAGCAGTAGGCGCGGAACGACAGGCCGCGTGCCTTGGCGCGCAGGCGGATGCCGGACAGCCAGGTCCAGAACTCGGCGAACGAGCGGGCCTCGTCGTCGCACGGCAGCGCGTCCCACGTGACGAAGGCGCGGTAGCCGTGTTCCTCGTCGATGTCCTTGCCGGACAGCAGGCAGCCCCACATGTACGCGCCCAGGTCGCCGAAGCTCTCCATGTCGACGTCGACCTCGACGTCCGCGCGCGGCACGTTCATCTCCGGCACGCGGCGCACCAGCGTCAGGTCGCGCAGCCAGGCCCGCGCCAGCACTACGGCGTCACCGAACGGCATGCCGACGAGCTGGACGGGGCCTGCCTCGCTGGGGTCGAACTCGGCCAGATTGTCCACTGTGGACAGGCCTGCCTTCCGCAACGCCACGGCGTCCTCGCCGCGCACGACGAGGCTGACGTCCCTGCCCTGCTTGAGATCGCTGTCACACGTCGGCCACCACGGGCAGGTCTTGCAGTCGACGATCCGCGACGGCCGCGCCAGCGGTTCCTTCTCGTCCGCCGCCGCCATGGCCACGGCCAGGCGGTCGCTGAACCGCACGTCGTACTCGGCCAGGGCCGTGCGCCCACCCGGCCACGTCGGGGCCTCGAGGTCGTGCCACAGCACGACGTCCGCGTCCATGCCGATCACGCCGCCGGTCGCGCGGCCGCTGCGGGCGTACCCGGCGGCCTGCAGCTGGCGCTGGGCGTGGGCCAGGCGCAGCTGGTCACGTGGCTGCGGGCGGACCTTGCGCAGCGGGTCCGCGCGGCTGCCGCCGGGCAGCGGCATGGTCAGCGGGCTGGTGCGCGCGCCGTGGCCGGGATCGGTGATCTTGTGCCGGACCACGAGCACCGGCACGTACCCGGTGGTGTCCTTGACCAGCAGGTCGATGCCGCCGCGACGGCCGCCGCGCGGATCACGGGGCAGGGCGGCGCCCCAGATGTACGGCGCGCCCATTTCCATCGCGGCCAGCGTCACGCGTTCCCGGTCCGCGCTGCGCACGTCCGGTCCGTTCGGCACCTCGAAGAGATTCGAGCCGAGGATTCTTCCGAGCGCGTCCGCCACCGCGCGGCGGTGGTTCGTCGCGTCCGCTTTCCGTTGTTCCGAAGCCGGATCCGGCGCCGCTTTGGGAGCGTCGCGCATCTCCGGATCGTTTTCGAGGTGCACCCGCCGCCGACAACGAGTGACCACGCCGGCGTCTAGCTGCACCTGGGAAGTCACAGGATGCAGGGTATGTCGCGAGTCGCGGAGATGTGTCGGCAACCTGGGCAGTAAGTTTCACGTGACTGAGGAGGTGTACCCGAATGGCGCGCAAAGCGAAGGCCGGCTTCACGCCCAGCAGGGCCAAGAGCCTGGTCGGTGTCGCGAAGGTGGTGGCTCCCGCGCTCATTCCGGTGCTGGCCCCGGTGATCGCCCGCGGAGCTGGCGTTTTGAGCGAGCAGTACGACAGGTTCCGCGCGCGGCGGCTCGGCATCGACGTCGCGGACATCGGGAAGTACTCCGGATACGGCGCACGGCTGCACGCGCGAATTGTCGGCTTTTCGGAGTCGCTGGAGACTTTGCGCACGTCGGATTCCGAGTGGGTCACGAAGACCGAGGCGCGGCTCACCCAGCTCCTCGCCGCGGTGCGCGCCTCCGAGCGCATGCCGACGGCCCGGCGCAAAGCAGCGCACCGGGCCGTCGCGACCGATCTGGAGATGTTGGAGCAGGAACTGCTCAGGCGCCTGAACGTGCGCTGACGTCCGGGGTCTTCCCGGTCACCTCGGCCACCGCCTTGACCGCCGCCTCCTCGACCACCTGACCGGGGTCGAGGTGAGCGGTGACCTCCTCCATGACCTCGGCGACGCGTTCCTCACGCCTGATCATCGGGTCCGAGCGCAGGTCCTTGGCCAGCGAGAAGCACAGGCCGATCATCACGACCATGAACGGCAGCGCCGCGATGATCGTCAGGTTCTGCAGGCCTGTCAGCGCGTTGGACCCGCCGACCAGCAGCATCACCGCGGCGACGGCACCGGTCAGCACGCCCCAGAAGACCACCACCGGCTTCTTCGGCTGGATCGTGCCCTCCTGCGAGAGCGTTCCCATCACGATCGACGCGGCGTCCGCGCCGGACACGAAGAAGATCGCCACCAGGACCATGACCACGACGCCGGCGACGGTCGCCAGCGGGAACTGGTCCAGCAGCGAGAAGAGCTGGGACTCCGGTGTGGACTGACCGGCCAGGTCGGTCCCGTTGCGCTGCTGGAAGATCGCCGTGCCGCCCAGGATCGCGAACCACACCAGCGACACGGCGGACGGCACCAGGATCACACCGGCCACGAACTGCTTGATCGTCCGGCCGCGCGAGATCCGCGCGATGAACATGCCGACGAACGGCGTCCACGAGATCCACCACGCCCAGTAGAAGATCGTCCACCCGGACAGCCACGCCCGGGTCCCGTCGCCACCGGAGGCGGCGGTCCTGCCCGCCATGTTCGCGAGCTCGCGGAAGTAGTCGCCCAGCGCGGTGGGCAGCAGGTTGAGGATGAAGACCGTCGGGCCGACCACGAACAGGAACAGCGCCAGCACCACGGCCAGCACCATGTTGATGTTCGACAGCCACTGGATGCCCTTCGCGACACCCGACACGGCCGAGGCGACGAACGCCACGGTCAGCACGGCGATGATCGCGACCAGCACGCCCTTGCCGACGCTGCCCGCCCACCCGGCCGCCTCCAGCCCGCTGCCGATCTGCAGGGCACCGAGACCGAGCGAGGCGGCGGAGCCGAAGAGGGTCGCGAAGATGGCCATCACGTCGATGGCACGTCCCCAGCCGGACGCGGCGTGGCGCCCCAGCAGCGGGGCGAACGCGGAGCTGATCAGCGAGGACCTGCCGCGGCGGAAGCTGCCGTACGCGATGGCGACGCCGACGACGGCGTAGATCGCCCACGGGTGCAGCGTCCAGTGGAAGAGCGTGGTGGCCATGGCGGTCTCGAGGGGATCGCCCTCACTGCCGGGCGGCGGCTTCACGTAGTGGGTCAGCGGCTCGTTGACGCCGTAGAACATCAACCCGATGCCCATGCCGGCGCTGAACATCATCGCGACCCACGAAACCGTCTTGAACTCGGGTTTCTCGTCGTCGCGGCCGAGCGGGATCTTGCCGTAGCGGCTGAACGCGAGCCACAGCGCGAAGATCACGAAACCGGAGGCCGAGATCACAAAGGCCCAGCCCAGGTTCTGGATGATCCAGCCGAGCGCAGCCTTCGACGCGGCGGCCAGCGAGTCTGTTCCGACGATCCCCCAGGTCACGAACGCAAGCGTGAGACCTGCGGCAACGCCGAAGACGACCCGGTCGGTACGGCCCGGCTCGTCGCATTGAACGGTCATGCGGCCCCGATTACCCGCTCGTAGACCGATCCAAACTCCTCCGATTACCCTCAATCCTCGTGAGTACACGGTCGAACGAGTTGCGCATCCTCCGCGGTGCCGCGCTCGCGTCGACCTCTGCCGCGCTGACGATCGCCGCCCACGGGCTGGGCGGCGGTGAGCTGTCCGAGTTCATCCACGCGTTGCCGCTGGTGGTGCTGATCGCGTTCGCGGCGGCGTCGCTCGCCGACAAGCGCACCGGCAGGCTGTCGGTCATGGCCGGGCTCGGCACGGCCCAGCTCGCGCAGCACCTGCTGCTGACGTGGGTCACCCACGAGCACACGAACACGCTCACCTGGCCGATGTTCGCGGCACACCTCGTCGCCGCGACGCTGACCGGTCTGCTGTTGTTCCACGCGGAAACCGCCCTGTTCAGGCTGTTCGCCGCCGTCACGCGCCTGATCCCCCGCAGGCTCGCGCCGCTGATCGCCACCGGGCCGGTGCGGACGCTCACCAGCACGCCGTACGTCCAGAACGCGCACTACCTGGTCGTGACGCGCGCGAATCGGCGGCGGGGCCCGCCCAGTGACTCCTGATCATCCGCATCCCCTGCTGGAACCCCTTGCAATCAGGAGCCACAACTTCATGTCGACCAACCGTTTTGGCGTGCGCACGCTCGCCGTACTCGCCGTTGCCGGAATCGCAGTGCTCGGCACCCCGACCATCGCATCGGCGCACGTCAGCGCCCAGCCCGCGGAGTTCACGCAGGGCGGCCGCGCCACGTTCGCCTTCCGCGTCCCGAACGAGCGGGACAACGCGGGCACCACCAAGATCGAGGTGACGCTGCCGCAGGACACCCCGCTCACCTCGGTGCGCACCAAGCCGCTGGCCGGCTGGAAGGCCGAGGTCGTCAAGGGCAAGCTCGACAAGCCCGTGACCGTCGCCGGCAAGGAGGTCACCGAGGCGTTCAAGACGATCACCTGGACCGCCGACCCCGGTGTGAAGATCGGCGTCAACGAGTACCAGGAGTTCTTCGTAGCGCTCGGCACCCTGCCGGAGGGCAAGGACAAGCTGGAGCTCCCGACCAAGCAGACCTACGAGAACGGCGAGGTCGTGGACTGGGCGCAGCCGGCCGGTGCCGACGGCAAGGAGCCGGAGCACCCGGCGCCCGCGCTGAAGCTCGCCCCGAAGGCCGCCGGTGCCGACGACCACGGCCACGGCACGGCTCCGGCCGCCAGCACCACCGCCGACACGCACGAGGCGTCGGCTGCCGGTTCCGACAAGACCGCCCGCTACCTCGGTGGCGCCGGTCTGGCCGTCGGCGCGCTCGGCCTCGGCTTCGGCGTCGGCGCGATCCTGCGTTCGAGGCGCAAGGCATGAAGCGAGCGCTAATCGCGTTCCTGTTCGCCGGTGCGGCCGTGCTCGCCACGGCCGCCCCCGCGGCGGCGCACAACGCACTGATCAGCAGCGACCCGAAGGACAAGACCTCGCTGGAGGCCGGCCCGTCCACGGTCACGCTGACGTTCGACCAGGACGTGCAGGGCGGCAAGGACATCAACACGATCTCGGTGGTCGACGCCGACGGCGGCCACTACGAGGTCGCGGGCGACCCGACGATCAAGGACAACACGGTCTCCACGAAGGTCAACGCGCTCGGCAAGGCCGGTCAGTACAAGATCGGCTACCGGATCCTGTCCGCGGACGGCCACCCGGTCTCCGGTGAGCTGACGTTCACGCTGACCAAGGACGGCACCGGCACGCCGACCACACCGGCGAACGCGAACGCCTCCGGCGACAGCGACTCCGGTGGCGGCATCCCGCTCTGGGTCTGGATCGTCGGTGCCGTGGTGCTGCTCGGTGGCGGCGTGTTCTTCGCGTTGCGCAGCGGAGGATCCGGGGGCGCGAAGGCATGAGCGACGTCCGGACCACCGCCCCCACCCACTACCGCGTGCTCGCCGGCCTGGTGTTCGGCTCGCTCGCGGGCATCGCCCTCGGCCTCGTGCTGGCACCACCGGTCGTGGTCGCCGGGGTCGTGGACGCCGGGGCGGCGGTCCGGTACGGCCTGCCGGTCACCCGCGTGCTGCTGGACGTGTCGGCCACCGTCGTCGTCGGCCTGTCGATCCTGCCGAAGCTGCTCGGCTTCGACCGTCCCACGCACACCGAGCCGGTCATGCGGCTCGCCCGGCCCGCCGCGGTGGTCGCCGCGGCGGTCTGGGTGGTGACGGCACTGCTCGCGATCGTCCTGCAGGCCGCGGAGCTGCGGCCGGGCAGCGACGTCAGCGTCGGCAACGCGATCGACTACATCGCGACGGTCGGCGCGGGCAAGGGTCTGCTGTTCAGCGCGGCCTGCGCGTTCCTCTACCTGCTGGTCGGCGTGATGGCGGTGCGCAGCGGCGAGTCCGTGCCCGCCGAGCTGCGAATTCTCGTCGCGATGTTCGGCCTGCTGCCGATCCCGGTCACCGGCCACGCCTCCAACTGGAAGTACCACGACTACTCGATGGTCTCCATGGAGCTGCACGTGCTGGGCGCGGCGGCGTGGGCGGGCGGGCTCGGCGCGTTGATGGCGCTGGTCGCCCACCGCAAGGGTCTGCTCGCGGTCGCGCTGCCGAAGTTCTCCAGGATCGCGACGATCAGCCTCGTCGTCGTCACGGTGACCGGCCTGTTCAACGGGCTGCTGGAGCTGATCCTCAACCCGGTGGTGCCGTTCCCGCAGTCGATGTTCACCACCGGCTACGGCCTGCTGTTCATCGGCAAGGCGGTGTGCGCGGTCGCGGTCGCGGTGCTCGGCGCGCGCATCCGGTGGAAGCTGCTGCCGCAGATCTCCCGGCACCAGACCACGGCGATCGTGCAGTGGGCGGTTCTGGAGATCACCATCATGGGCCTGGCGTTCGGCCTGGCCGTCGTGCTGAGCCGCGCGCCGGTCAGCTGAACCCCGTCGCGACCCTGACCAGGTCGGCGAGTGCGCGCGATCGGCTGTGCGGCGGCCACGCGATCACCGTCGTCACCTTCGGCGCGTCCACGACGGGAATCGCGACCAGGCCTTCGGCCAGTCCCGTGCAGACCGCCTCCGGCACGACCGCGACGGCCCGGCCGAGCTCGATCATCTGGAACAGCTGCGTCAGGTTGCGCACCTCGATGCCGGGACCGTCCGGGTAGGTGCCGTCCGGACGTGGCCAGCGGACGCGGTCGCCCAGCTCACCGACCTCCGCCATCCGCAGCTGGGACGCTCCCGCACGGGGATGCGCCGCGGGCATCACCGCGACCTGCCCTTCGGTGCGCAGAACTTCCGCGTCCAGGCCGGTCGTCGGGTCGTACGGCTCGTGCAGCAACGCGACGTCGGCCCGTCCGTCGAGCAGCGCGACGTGGGTGTTCGACTCGCACAGCAGGACGTCGACCGGGACGGCACCGGGCTCGGCGGCGTACGCGTCGAGCAGCTTCGCCAGCACCTCGCCGGAACTGCCGGCCTTCGCGGCGAGCACGAGTGACGGCCGTTCGACGGCCGCGCTCCGGGTCCGGCGTTCGGCCGCGGCGACCGCGCCGAGGATCGCCCTGGCCTCGATCAGCAGGGTCGCGCCGGCGTCGGTGAGCAGGACCTTGCGGCTGGTGCGGGTCAGCAACTCGACGCCGAGCCGGTGTTCGAGCTGGGCGATCGTCCTGGAGAGCGGTGGCTGGGCGATGCCCAGGCGTTCGGCGGCACGGCCGAAGTGCAGTTCTTCCGCGACCGCGACGAAGTACCGGAGCTCCCTGATCTCCATGACGTCCACGGTATCCATACCGGCCGGGTATCGCTGCGACACCGAGGTGGTGTTGGTCTTGAACCGACTCCGGACAACGATCAGATGTATGAGCGAACAGACGATTGCGCTGGTCACGGGCGCGAACAAGGGCATCGGCTACGAGATCGCGGCAGGCCTCGGCGCGGTGGGGATGAGCGTCGGAGTCGGCGCGCGAGACCTCCAACGCGGTGAGGAGGCGGCGGAGAAACTGCGGGCGAACGGCGCCGACGCGTTCTTCGTGCCGTTGGACGTGACCGACGACGAGAGCGTGGCCTCCGCCGTGTCACTGTTCGAGGAGCGGTTCGGCCGCCTCGACGTGCTGGTCAACAACGCGGGGATCGCCGGGCAGTGGCCGACGGCGCCTTCCGCCGTCACGCCGGAGATCCTGGGGAAGGTGCTGGACACCAACGTGATGGGCGTCATCCGTGTCATCAACGCGATGCTGCC
>JASLAV010000652.1 GCA_030146905.1 Lentzea sp.
TCGACGTCGTGCTTGATCGACAGTTCACGCGAGGGGATGACGCCCTCGGTCTTGTAGCCGATGTCGAGCAGGACCTCGTCCCGGTCGACCTTGACGATCGTGCCCTCAACGATGTCGCCATCGTTGAAGTACTTGATCGTCGCGTCGATAGCTGCGAGGAAGTCCTCCTCCGTCCCGATGTCGTTGATCGCGACCTGCTTGGGAGCAGCGGCAACGGGGGCGGTGGTGGTGTCGGTGGACATTAGGTAGGTGGCTCCGGTACGGATTGGCATTGATGACTGGTAGTGGTGCGCGCGCAGCGTCGCAGCGACCTGGAATCCGACAGATCTGGATCATGGGCAGCACTAACCCACTACGCACGCGATATCGTACGCGGCTGCCAGAGGCGCAAGCAAACCAGCCCCCATGTGAAGGAGCAGTGTGTCCAACCAGCACGCGAGCGCGGAGCAGGCGCTCGGCACGACCGGCATCGTCAAGCGCGGTGCGGACGCCGCCGAGTCACGTCTGGCGAACCGCATCTGGTGGGACGCCGACGCCGACGACTACCACGAGACGCACGGCGAGTTCCTGGGCGCGGCGGACTTCGTCTGGTGCCCGGAGGGGCTGCGCGAGGAGGACTCCCGCTTCCTGGGCGAGGTCGCCGGCCGGAGGATCCTGGAAGTCGGCTGCGGCAGCGCTCCGTGCGCGCGCTGGCTCAAGGCCAACCACGCGGACGTGACCGCCTTCGACATCTCCGAGGGCATGCTCCGCCACGCGCGCAGGAGCAACGCCGAGACCGGCGTCGACGTGCCGCTCGTGCAGGCCAGCGCCGACCAGCTGCCGTTCAGGGACGCGAGCTTCGACGCCGCCTGTTCGGCGTTCGGCGCCGTGCCGTTCGTGGCGGACGTCCACGAGGTGTTCAGCGAGGTGGCCCGCGTGCTCAGGCCGGGCGGGAGGTGGGTGTTCGCGGTCAACCACCCGATGAGGTGGATCTTCCCCGACGACCCCGGTCCTCTCGGCCTCACGGTCACGCAGTCGTACTTCGACCGCACCCCCTATGTAGAGGTCGACGACGAGGGCCGCGCCACCTACGTCGAGCACCACCGCACGCTCGGCGACTACGTCAGGGCGCTCACGGGCACCGGCTTCGTCGTCGAGGACCTGGTCGAGCCGGAGTGGCCGAAGGGGCACACCCGCAACTGGGGCCAGTGGAGCCCCCTGCGCGGCAAGCTCTTCCCCGGCACCGCGATCTTCCGGACGCGCCTGACGTCGTAATCTCAACGGCCATGACCTCGGCACGTGGACTGGTGGCTGCCCAGTCGGCGCGTTTCGCGGCGTTGGACCCGTTGCTCCCGCCCGCGGTCGAGCCGCCGATGGACGGCCACGTCATCACGGCGGCGCTCGCGGACGGTGCGCGCGTCGCCGGTGTCATCAGCCACCAGAGCTTCGAACCGCACTCCATCACACGGCTGTGGTCGGCCGCGGAGGTGTGGGAGCTGCTGCCTCTCGTGGGCACGGCGCAGGGGATGGACGCGCTCCTCACCCGGTGGCACAAGCACCTCGCCACGCAAGAGGTAGGTGAGGACACGTCGTGCGTCGTGCACTGGCCGAGCCGTGACACGAAGGCAGCGCGCGCGTTCCTCGACCACGGCCTGGTGCCGCTGTCCGTGCTCGCGGTGAGGCCGCGCGCTCCCCATCCGCCCGTCCCCCGCACGCTCACGATCCGCCGCGCCACCCCGAACGACCTCGAAGCGGTGCTGGAGCTGTCGCTCGCGGAGCTGGAGTACTCGTCTCTGGTGGGCTCGACGATCGTGCGCCCGGAGGCGGCCGCGACCAAGCGGCGCGCGCTCACCGAACGCCTCGCGAACGCGAGCCCCATCTGGCTCGCCGAACGCGACGGCATCGCGGTGGCACTCGCCGAGTGCGCGATCGTGTCGTCCGAACCGGGCACGGCCGCGGCGGCGAGGCTGCCGCGCGGCCGCTGGGGTTATGTGAACTGCGTCTCCGTGCTGCCGGGCGCCCGCGGCACCGGTGTCGGCCGGCAGCTCGTCGCCCACGTCCACCAGGAGCTCCACCGGACGGGCGTGGTCGGCACGTACCTCTACTACAACCCGCCGAACCCGCTGAGCTCGGTGTTCTGGCCCCGTCACGGCTACCGGCCGCTCTGGACGGTCTGGGAAGTACGCCCCGCCTCCGCCCTTCGGTGAGCTATGTCCGAGTTGCCGAGGGCCGAACTCTGCGCAAGAATTTGAACTGACCGGTCAGTTCAAATGAAGGGTGGAGCCGTGGAGATCCGCGCCAGTCGGGCAGGCGTCAACGGAGGCCATGGTCCCCTGCTCCGCCCGACTTCGCTGACCGTCGAGCCCGGCGGGCTGACCCTGGTCGCCGGTGAGCCCGGCGCCGGTCACACCGCTCTGGGCCTGCTGCTCTCCGGCCGCATGAAGCCCTCGACGGGCACGGTCTCGCCGGACGCGAAGACGCTGCGCAAGCAGGTCGTGCTCATCGACGCCCCGGAGGTGAACGAGCCGGAGGAGTCGCTCAGCCTGGCCGCCGTCGTCGGCGAGGAGCTCGCGATGAACGGCATGCCCTCCGGCAAGAAGGCGGTGCACGACTGGCTGGTGGAACACGCCGCCGACGAGCACGCCCGCAAGCGCTTCGAGTACGTGCCCGCACAGACGCGGTGCGCGGTGATGCTCGAACTGGCCGCCGCGCGCCCCGGTGTCACGGCGCTCGTCCTCGACTGCCCCGACCGCTACCACCCCGACCCGCGTGAGTGGTTCGCCCTGGCACACGGTCACGTGACCCCCGAACGGTCCGTGGTCGTCCTGTGCTCGAACTCCTCCGCCCAGATCCTCGGCATCCCGCACGCGCGTCTTGGTGAGGACAACACCACCTCGATGGAGATCACCGCATGAGCGCCCTTCGCATGGCCTTCAACGAGCTCCGCCGGATCACCTCCGGCACGCTCCCCAAGCTCGCCGTCCTGGCACTGGCGCTCGTGCCCCTGCTCTACGCGTCGCTCTACCTCTACGCCAACAAGGACCCGTACGCGAACCTCGGCAACGTCCCCGCCGCGCTGGTCGTGAAGGACAGGGGCGCGAAGGACCTCAACGCCGGCAAGGAGGTCTCCGAGGAGCTGCTCAACGGCAGGAAGTTCAACTGGCAGGTCGTCGACGACGCCGACGAGGGCGTGCGCAAGGGGAAGTACATCTTCGCCCTGACCCTGCCTGAGGACTTCTCCGAGGCCCTCACGTCCGCGGAGCAGAACAAGCCGCGCCAGGGCGTGCTGACGCTGACGACCAACGACGCCAACAACTACCTCGGCAGCACGATCGCGAACCAGGTGGTCTCCGAGGTGCGCCGCGCGGTGACGGCGAAGGTCTCCACCGAGGCAGCCGACAAGCTGCTGCTCGGCTTCTCCACGATCCGCCAGGAGACCACCAAGGCCGCCGACGGCGCCAAGCAGCTCGCGGACGGCGCCTCACAACTGCGCGGCGGCGTGAACGAGCTCGACAACGGCCAGCGCCGGCTGCTCGACGGCGCGACGCAGGCGGCGAGCGGCGCCGTGCAGCTCCGCGACGGCACGCACCAGCTGCGTTCGCAGACCTCCGTCCTGCCCGACAGCACCCGCCAGCTCGCGAGCGGCGCGCGCCAGGTCGCGAACGGCAACGAGACCGCGGCGGCCCAGGCGGAGGAGTACGCGAACAAGGCCCAGGCACTGGTCGGCGTGCTCGACCAGGCAGGAGGCGACATCGCCACCCGGCTGCGCGCCCTGGGCTTCACCGAGGACCAGGTGCAGCGCGTGCTGTCCACGATCGGCCAGGTCCGCAAGCCGGTCGACGACGCCAACGGCAATGTCCAGGGCGCGGCGGGCGACCTGCGCAAGCTCGCGGGCGGCGCGGACCAGGTGGCCGACGGCGCCGAGCTGCTCGCGTCGAAGGTGCCCGCTCTCGTCGACGGCATCGGGAAGCTCGACGAAGGCGCGACGAAGCTCGCGGACGGCACCGCGCAGCTGCGCGACGGCGAGCAGCAGGCCGTGGACGGCACCACCAGGCTGAAGGACGGCGCGAACCAGCTCGCCGACGGCTCCGCCCAGCTGCGCGACGGTCTCACCGGTGGCGTCGACAAGATCCCGAACCAGGACGACCCGACGCGGGCCGCGATCGCGCAGGCCATCGGCGACCCGGTGGCGGTGCGCGGCCTGTCCCAGACGAAGGCCGCCACGTACGGAGCGGGCCTCGCCCCGTTCTTCCTCGGCCTGGCGACGTGGATCGGCGCGTTCGTGCTGTTCCTGCTGCTGCGCCCGCTCTCACGCCGTGCGCTGGCCGCCGGTCAGTCCGCTCTCAGGGTGGCGTTGGGCGGCTGGCTGCCCGGTGCGTTGCTCGGCGTCGTGCAGGTGCTCGTGATGTTCACGGTGGTGCGGTTCGTGGTGGACATCGAGCCGTCGAACCCCCTCGGCACGTTCGGGTTCCTCGTGCTGATGTCGCTGACGTTCGTGGCGATCCTGCACGCGCTGAACGCCGCGTTCGGTGCCGTCGGCAAGTTCCTGGGACTGATCCTGCTGATCCTGCAGCTGGTCAGCGCGGGCGGCACGTTCCCGTGGCAGACGATCCCCGTGCCGCTGTACCCGCTGCACTACGGCCTGCCGATGGGCTACGCGGTCGACGGCCTGCGCCACCTGATGTACGGCGGCGACCTCGGCACCGTGGGCCGCGACGCATTGATCCTTCTCGCCTGGCTGGTCGGAGCCCTAGCCTTGTCGTCCGTGGCGGCCTACAAGCAGCGGGTGTGGACAGCGTCCAAGCTGAAGCCGGAGCTCGTGCTGTGAGCGCGCGGACGACGGCGACGAAGCAGAAGCTCTTCGACGCGGCGCTGAAGCTCGTCGGCGAACGGGGCGCGGCCTCGGTGACGGTCGACGAGATAGCCGCGGAGGCCGGTGTCGCCAAGGGCACCATCTACTACAACTTCGCCTCGAAGGACGCCCTGGTCGAGGCCCTGCTGCACCACGGGGTGGAGATCCTCGCGAGCCGGCTGCGGTCGGCGGAGGACTCGCTGGAGGCGCTGGTCGACGAGATGCTCGGCTTCTGGGCAGAGTACCCGGCGTTCGGCCAGCTCCTGGTCTCCGAGCTGTGGCGCACGCCGGGCCAGTGGCACGGCACCCTCTCGCTGCTGCGCGACGACATCGTGTCGATCGTGCGCGGTCAGATGAAGCGCCTGTCCGACGCGGGACGTCTGCCGGAGGGGGTCGAGGTCGGCACGGCGTCGGCGGCCTTGTTCGGCACCCTGCTCGTGATCGCGCTGGACTGGCAGGTGTTCCAGCCGGAGCGGTCGCGGGCGGAGGTGCGCGAGTCGGTCATGCTGCTGGTGCGGGGCATGCGCTCGGCGCGCTGACGTTCAGCGGGTGTCCTCGTGGTGCAGCGAGGGCGGCCGTCCCTCCAACGCCCGTTCGACGGCTTCCAGCACCGCGCGGCTCGTGCGCCGCGACGCGTCGTGGGCGAAGTGTCCGAGCAGCACCTGCTGCGTGGGGTGGGGCAGCACCGGGTCCGGTACCGGCGCGCACGTGTGCACCTCCACCACCGGCGCGCCTTCTGCCAGGAGGTGCCGGACGGCCGTGAGCACGCCCGTCCGGTAGCTGTTGTGCACCCACGCCACCAGCAGGTTCACCGGTTTTCCCCGCAGTTCGTCCTCGACCTCGGCCGCGAGCTCCGCGGGCCTGGTCCAGTCGGCCCTGACCCACGTCGGGCGGTGGCCGCGGCTGATCGACGCCCGCGCCGCACGTCCGGGGCCGTCGTCGGCCATCAGCGGCCGGGTCCGCGACGGCAGCACGACGTGCCACCCTCGCTCCAGCAGCCGCGTCGCGCATCCGGCCAGCATTCCGGTCCCACCGAGCACCAGCGCCGTTCTCACCGAGCACGCTCCTCCCCGACCGAGGCCAGCGGCCCTGCCAGCCACCGTTCCACCTGGGCCTGCCCGCGCAACCGCACGACCACGACCTCGTCGACCAGAGCGAGCACCCTGGCCCGGTTGCGCCGGTAGGACTTCAGACCCCACCGCAGGATGTGCCCGGAGTCCGTGAACACCGACCACAGCGGCGACTCCTGGTTACCGTTCCACAACTCGGCCCTGCTCGCGCGTCGTCTGATCGTGCGACTGACCAGACGTCCCATCACCATCAGGAACGGATGGTCGAGCCACACCACCACGTCCGCCCGCCGCAGCAGCACCGGCCGCACGGCCGTGTACTGGTACTCCGTGATCCAGTGGTCCTCTTCGACGAACGCGGCGACCTCGGCGGCGAACTCCGGGCGCGGCGTCCACCCCGGCCCCCAGTAGAGGCTGTCCAGCTCGACGCGGCGCAGGTCGCGCCGCTCGGCGATGCGCAGGCAGAGGGTCGACTTGCCGGATCCGGCGTTCCCGGCGACGAGGATCCGCCGCGGCACGTGCGGCAGCGGATCAGCTGGTCCGAGCAACGGCATCGGGCCAGGCTAACGGGAACGCGGTGGGCGCAAACGAACGCAGGGCCCCCGGAGATCTCCGGGGGCCCTGCGTGTGACGACTACGTCAGAGAGCGGTGACGTTCGTGGCCTGCGGGCCCTTCTGGCCCTGCGTGACGTCGAACGTGACCTTCTGGTTCTCCTCGAGGCTGCGGTAGCCGCCGCCGTTGAGGGCCGAGTAGTGGACGAAGACGTCCGCGCTGCCGTCCTCCGGCGCGATGAAGCCAAAGCCCTTTTCGGCGTTGAACCACTTGACGGTGCCGTTGGTCATGTACTGCTCCTTCTGTACTGAAGGGCGGACCGCACTGTGCGGACGCCCCGGTGGTTGGTCTTGAGCCGACCACTCCCACCGTGAAGAAGGAGAATCGCTCGCAACTGAAGTTTGGCGAGCGTGCAAGACACGAACACAAAACCGCAACCAGTAGAAAAGTCTAGCAGCTTCTAGCGCGGTTTGCGCTGAGGCACCGCGAATCTCTGCTGCATGAGCGAGATCCGGAACACGAGGTAGCAGGCGAGGCCCGCCGCGACCAGGGCGCATCCCGTCGACATCGTCGAGAACACCACGTAAAGAGGGGTGTCGAGCAGCAGCGACTCGAGCACGTCGGTCAGCACCATCGCGAGGAACACGTACTGCCACGGCTTGATGAGCGGGCTCACCACGCGCTGGTCGAACGGCACGTCGCGCTGGGCCAGGTCGCTCGCCTTCCAGACCTGGGGCACCGTCCGCACGCCGTGCAGCGCGATCGCCTCGGCGTTGTGGGTGGCGCCGCGGAACCAGACGATGGTCGCCACGCCCGCGGGCACGACGAGCACGATGGCGAGGAAGCTCCACGACGACGACCCGCCCCGCCAGTCGTTGACCGTGCCCCAGACGGACTCGGCGGCGACCAGGGCGATCAGCCCCATGCTCACGTAGCCGGTCACCCTGACGTCCCTCAGGTCGATGTAACCGTCCATCGCACAACCCCCGAACACAGCGGACCTCGCGGGAGACTACCGCCCGGAACAGCACCCCAGTTCGGCGAACGTGGCGATCTTCTCGGCGGCTCTCACGACGATCTCGTCGATGCCGTCGAGCACCACCCGGTCCCCGATCCTGCGGGCCGGCAGCAGGGGTACGTCCGCCTTCCCGCACTGCTCGACGACCGACGTGAACGCGCGCGCCGCGGCCAGTGGGGCGACCAGCGGCTCGCCGGTCTGGCGGTGCCGGATCAGGTTCTCCAGGAGGTCGACGGAGGGCGGCACGGCCATGCGGTGGTCGTTGACCGTCAGCCGGTCGTCGTCGTACCACCAGACGGCCTGCCCCAGCGACCCGTGCACCAGCACCACGGGTGGCAACGACGTCGTGGCGCACAGCGTCGTGGCGACCACGACCGGCGGCGCCCCCTCCGACGTCACCCTGACGCACGCGGTGTCGTCCGCGGAGATCGTGTCGCGGCACCGGAACAGCTCCAGCTCGACGCCGACGTCGGCCCGCTCCTCGACGTCGGCGAGCAGCAGCGCGTTCTGCAGGGCGTGCGCGAACGGGTTCACCAGCGTCCCGTCCTCGCCCTGCTGCCCCGCCCAGTCCGCGCGCTCGTAGTAGGCGTCCGTGCGCACCCAGCGCCCGGCGGCGCCGATGCCGGAGATGTCGCCCAGCGCGCCGGAGCCGATCAGGGAGCACAGCCGCCGGTACGAGCCCTTGCCCTGCGTCTGGAACCCGACCTGGCACACCAGCCCGTGCCTGGAGGCCGCGGAGGAGATCTCGTCGAACTCGGTCGTCGTCAACGCCGCCGGCTTCTCGACCAGCACGTCGCAGCCCATGCCGAACGCCTCCAGCGCGAAGTCGCGGTGCGTCGCCGGCGGCGAGGAGATCACGACGACCTCGGGGTGCAGCTCGGCGGCCAGCGTGGCCAGGTCCGGGTAGGACGGCACCGGCACGTCCACGTCGGCCACGTCCACGACGCCGACGAAGGTGGCGACCCCGTCGTGGCCGAGCCGGACCAGGTTCTCGACGTGCCGCGACCCATGACCGCGAGCCCCGACCAGCGCAACACGCATCGTCCTCACCCTTCTCGGGCTCACCGGCGGCCACCGACGCCGTCCTCAGCATCGGCCGAGGTGGTGGGAATATCAATGCGCGAGGCCAACCAAGACACGTTTGCGACAGCATCCCGGTCGCGGCTCAGCGAAGGTCCAGCACGTCGGTGACGCGGACCGCCTCCCCCGTCTCGAAGCTGCGGTTGGCGGCGAACCCCGTCAGCAGCGAGAGAACGCCGTCGTGGTGAGTCGCCTTCCGCCCCAACGGGTCCTCCTGCCCCGCCGGTCCGTACAAGGCGCCGGTCATGCGCAGGTCCGCACCGCCGTGGCCCTCGCGGTCGTAGTCCAGCGGGATCTCCTCCCGTTGCTCGAACAACCGCTGCACGGACAGCTTCGCCCACTCCTGCTCCGGGTTGGCGGCGACGCCGTGCACGGCGGGGTGCTGGCCCGACACCCACGAGTTCTCGACGACCTCCAGCTCCAGGCGCCCCTTGCTGCCGTTGACCATCAGCCGGTAGCCCTCCCACGGCGAGTAGGCCGTGAGGTGGTACGTCAGGCTGGCACCGCTCGCATAACGGACGAGCACCGACACGTCGTCTTCAATGGACACACCTGGCTCGAACGGGTTCTGGTCCCGGCGATAGCCGTCCTCGTGCCGTGCGTCGACGTAGAGCTTCTTGAGCCATTCGTCGCGTTCCAGGTCGATCTCGAACCGGGCGTCGCCGGAGTGACCGTGGCGTGCGCCGTTCTCGTCGCCGTAGAAGAACAACCGGCCCTGCGCGTACACGGTCTCCGGCACCGAGCCGACCCACCAGTTGAGCAGGTCGAAGTGGTGCGTCGCCTTGTGCACCACCAGTCCGCCGGAGTTGGCCTTGTCGCGGTGCCAGCGGCGGAAGTAGTCGGCGCCGTGCCGGGTGTCGAGCAGCCACTCGAAGTGCACGGACCCGATCTCGCCGACAGCACCGCCCGCGAGCAGCTCGCGGACCTTCTCGTGGATCGGGTTGTAGCGGTAGTTGAACGTGACGGTGACGTCGCCGTCGTTGCGGCGCACCGCTTCGAGGATCCTGGCCGCCGACGGGACGTCCGTCGTCATCGGCTTCTCCGCCACGACAGCACACCCGGCGTCCAAAGCCTCCACGACGTAGGTCTCGTGGAAGCGGTCGACAGTGGTCACGACGACGACGTCGACCCTTTGCTCGTCGAGCATCCTCAGGAAGTCCGCGGCGTCGTAGGCGGGGACGGGTTCGAGGCCCAGCCCGGCCAGCCGCTCGTTGTGGACGTTCATCCGGGTGCGGTTCACGTCGGCGAACGCGACGAGCTCGCAGGTGTCCGCGTGCTCGACCGCGATGGCGTGGAGGTGCCGTCCGGCCCGCGCTCCCGTGCCGACCACCGCGTAGCGCCTGCGAACCATCCGCCAGCCTCCTCCGCAAACGTTTTCCGCACGCTATCGGCAGAGTCGCCGGACGACAAAGAACCGCCCGGCGTCCACGTTCGGACGCCGGGCGGTTCGTGGAGATCGGGAGGTCAGCCGATGCCGCGGTCGCTGAGCAGCGCCCACTGGCTCCAGCCTGCCTTCTCCTTGTAGAAGCGGCGGACCAGCTTGCCGTCGTCGGTGCGGGCGAAGACCTCGACGGTCTTGGTCTGCGCGTGGTACATCGCGTTCGGCGCCTCGGAGAGCTTGGTGGTGCCGAGCTTGGCCCACGTCGTCCAGCCGTTGCCGGTCGCCCGCGAGTGCTCGGCGACGCCGCTCTCACCGAGCTGCACGACGTCGATCGAACCGGTCGTCGAGTTGAACACCGCCGACGGCGCGCCGGTGCCCTTGCCGCCGAGCGACTTCCAGACGCCGGCCGCGTACTGCTCGACGCTGCCGGACTCGGTGCGGACGAAGACCTGGTCGACGGCGACGCTCGGGTCGCTGACGACCTTCGGCCCGCCCTGGTCCTGCCAGGCGGTGCCGTCCCACTTGACCAGCTTGTCGTCGGCGGACCGCGCGTAGACGTCCTTGCCGGCGACGGCGGGGGTGCCCTGGATCCCGCGGTCGCCGAGCGGCGCCCACTTGTCCGTGAAGCGCAGCAGGAGACCGTCCTCGCCGCGGGCGAGGACCTCGACGGCCTTGGTCTTGTCGTTCCACGCGAGCACCGGGTCGCCCGCCACGACCGTGTCGCCGAGCGCGAGCCACTTGCCGTCGGTGCGGCGGTAGACCTTGCCGTCTGTGCCGCGCGCGAACACCTCGACGATCTTCGTCTCCGGGTTCATCAGCGCGACCGGGTCACCGGCGAAGAGCTCGGGCCCGAGCTGCTGCCAGCCGGCCCAGCGGCTCGTCTTGTGGAAGTTCGTGATGATCGAACCGTCCGCGGCGCGCGCGTAGACCTCGAGCTGCTGCTGACCGGTGTTCGAGATCTGCGGGCCGGGGTTGACGATCGTCTTGTCCGTCACCGGCGTCTCGCTGCCGGTGCTCGCGCCGCCGGCCTCGACGAGGTTGTTGTAGCGCAGCGGCACGTACCGGCTGGCCGTGCTCGCGCTCCAGACGCGCTGCACCGGCCTGCTGCCGTCGGGGCCGGCCTGCTCGCGCACGATCGGCCGCGTCTTGGAGGCGTC
>JASLAV010000731.1 GCA_030146905.1 Lentzea sp.
TCACCAGACGAGCGAGTTCCGACTTCGCGTTCGCGTCCAAGACCACTTCAGTTCGCACAGGTCGCTACCTTCGCACACGCCGCCGTCACGTGCGTCCGCGCCCACCCACGAAACGCGAGGCCATCTTTCGCAAGACCGCCCTCGGGATCAGCTTCGTGGCGGTCACGATCGCCTTGTACTGCAGGCCGGGGATGGACAGCGGCTTGCCGCGGCGAAGGTCGCGCAGCCCCTCGTGCACCAGCCGGTCGGCGTCGACGTAGAGCCAGCCGGGCGTGCCGGACATGTCGATGTCGGCCCGCTTGTGGAACTCGGTCCGCACGAAACCGGGGCAGAGCGCCATGATCCGCACGCCGGAGCCCTCGGTCGCGAGCGCCATGCCCTCGGAGAACGTCGTCACCCACGCCTTGTCGGCGCTGTAGCTGGTGCCGCGGCCCGGCAGGAAGCTGGCGACGCTGGACACGTTGATCACGTCGCCCTTGCCGCGGGCCACCATGGCGGGGATCGCGGCCCTGGACAGGCGCAGCACCGTGGCGACGTTGACGTCGAGCTGGGACTGCAGCTTCTCGACGTCGGTCGCCAGGAACTCGCCGCTGCTGGCGAAGCCCGCGTTGTTGACGAGGAGGTCGACGGCCTGCTCGGCCAGGCGCGCCTCGACCTCGGCGCGCTCGGTGGCGTCGCCCAGGTCGGCCGGCAGGACGTCGACGTGGACGCCGTGGCGGTCGCGCAGCTTCTGCGCGAGCTCTTCGAGCGCGGACGCGGTACGTGCGACCAGCACGAGGTCGTACCCCTCGGCCGCGAGCCTGCGGGCGAAGGCGGCCCCGATCCCGACGGTCGCTCCGGTCACCAGTGCGGTTGGCATGCCATCGCACGGTAGTCGGAAAACCGCCGGGACGTTACGAGGTGCGGCTCACGGTTGCTTGCGGCCGAACGACGGGCGGTAGACCTCGCCGCCCTCGTCCTCCTCGGCCACCGGCTCCTCGGCCTCGGACGGGTCGGGGTCGAACGGGTCGATGACGTCCGCCAGCTCACCGATGTCGCGCAGCAGCCGTTCCAGGCGCGCGGGCGACGAGTTCGGCGGGGCGGCGGCCAGCACCCAGTCGTTCTCCATCCAGACGACGGTGACGTCGCCCCCGATCTCCTCGGCGGCGTCGATCAGGTCCGGAGTGATGATCTTGCGAGCGGCGGGGACGTCCGTGACGAACGCGTACCGCGAGCCCACCGGCCCGAGCAGGTCGGGCATCGGCATCTTGTCGTTGTCGCGCTGGAACGGCACCGTCGACAGCCACAGCTCGATCACCACCGACAACGCCCGCCGGCAGCGCACGCCGACCAGCACGGAGTTGACCTTGCCGCTGGTCTCGTGGTCGAGCACGTAGACCTGCCGTCGCCCGTCCGCGGTGAAGGTGGAGCCCGCGACGACGTCACGGGCGAGGCCCGTGCCGTAGTACGCGATGGCGCCCGCTTCCCAGCGAGTCGGCAGCACGTGGTCTGTCTCCTCGAACTGCCAGCCGCGCAGGGCAGCCCAACGGCGCCGTTCACGATTACGCGCGGTTCGTTGCGCCCGGTCGGTCGCGAGCAGGGCGAACCCCGCCACACCCGCCACCGCGGCGACGGTGAACCAGACCCACGCCGGTATGCCCACAGCTGAAGCGTAGTGGGTCGAGGGCGAGGAACGAAGATCACTTCCGCGCGGCGTGCCCCGGAGACCTATTCGACGTGGTGGAGGGTGCCGCACGGATGCGGCACCACGAAGCCCGGACAGGCGTGGAACACGTGTGGGGGACCCTCGCGGGTCCCCCACACGTGGCCGGGCTCAGGCGGTGCGGCCGACGATCAGCCCCGTCTGGTCGTCCAGCACGTCGACCCTCACGGTGTCGCCGTCGCGCACCTCACCGGCGAGCAGCTCCTTCGCGAGCTGGTCGCCGATCGCCGACTGCACGAGCCTGCGCAGCGGACGGGCGCCGTAGATCGCGTCGAAGCCGTTCAACGCCAGCCAGTCGCGGGCCGACGGCGTGACGTCGAGCGTCAGGCGGCGTGCCGCGAGGCGCTCGGCCAGGCGTGCGACCTGGATGTCCACGATGGACGTCAGCTCCTCGGTGGCGAGCGCGTGGAACACCACGACGTCGTCGAGCCGGTTAAGGAACTCCGGCTTGAAGTGCCGTTGCACCACCGCCATCACGGCGTCCTTGCGCTCCACATCGGTCAGCGACGGGTTCACGATCGTCTGCGAGCCCAGGTTCGAGGTGAGCACCAGGATCGTGTTTCGGAAGTCGACCGTGCGGCCCTGGCCGTCGGTCAGGCGGCCGTCGTCGAGGACCTGCAGCAGCACGTCGAACACGTCCGGGTGCGCCTTCTCGACCTCGTCGAGCAGCACGACCGAGTACGGGCGGCGGCGGACCGACTCGGTCAGCTGCCCGCCCTGGTCGTAGCCGACGTAGCCGGGAGGCGCCCCGACCAGGCGGGCCACCGAGTGCTTCTCGGAGTACTCGCTCATGTCGATGCGGATCATCGCCCGCTCGTCGTCGAACAGGAACGCCGCCAGCGCCTTGGCCAGCTCGGTCTTGCCGACGCCGGTGGGGCCGAGGAACAGGAACGAGCCCGTCGGGCGGTCTGGGTCGGCGACACCGGCACGCGTCCTGCGCACCGCGTCCGACACGACGCGCACGGCCTCTGCCTGGCCGACGACCCTGCGGGCGAGCTCGTCCTCCATCCGCAGCAGCTTGGCGGTCTCGCCCTCCAGCAGGCGTCCGGCCGGGATGCCGGTCCACGCCGACACCACGTCCGCGACGTCGTCGGGGCCGACCTCCTCCTTGAGCATCGCGGCGTCCTGGGTGGACTCCGCGGCGACGGAGAGCTCCTTCTCCAGCGCGGGGATGCGGCCGTAGCGCAGCTCCGCGGCACGGCCGAGGTCGCCGTCGCGCTCGGCCCGTTCCGACTCGCCGCGCAGCGACTCCAGCTGTTCCTTCAGGCCCCGCACGCGGTCGATGGAGCCCTTCTCGTTCTGCCAGCGGGCGGTCAGGCCCGACAGCTCCTCGCGCTTCTCGGCGAGCTCGGCGCGCAGGGCGTGCAGCCGTTCCACCGACGCCGGGTCGGACTCCTTGGCCAGCGCCATCTCCTCGATCTCGAGGCGGCGGACGGCGCGTTCGACGGTGTCGATCTCGACGGGCCGGGAGTCGATCTCCATGCGCAGCCGGGACGCGGCCTCGTCGACGAGGTCGATCGCCTTGTCCGGCAGGAAGCGCGCGGTGATGTAGCGGTCGGACAGGGTCGCGGCGGCTACCAGTGCGGCGTCGGTGATGCGCACACCGTGGTGCACCTCGTAGCGCTCCTTGAGGCCGCGCAGGATGCCGACCGTGTCCTGCACCGACGGCTCGCCGACCAGCACCTGCTGGAAGCGGCGCTCCAGGGCGGCGTCCTTCTCGATGTGCTCGCGGTACTCGTCCAGCGTGGTGGCGCCGACCATGCGCAGCTCGCCGCGGGCCAGCATCGGCTTGATCATGTTGCCGGCGTCCATGGCCGACTCGCCGGTCGCGCCGGCACCGACGATCGTGTGCAGCTCGTCGATGAACGTGATGACCTGGCCGGCCGAGTCGGTGATCTCCTTCAGGACGGCCTTGAGCCGCTCCTCGAACTCACCGCGGTACTTGGCGCCCGCGACCATCGAGCCGAGGTCCAGGGCCACGACCTTCTTGCCGCGCAGCGACTCCGGCACGTCACCGGCCACGACGCGCTGCGCCAGGCCCTCGACGATCGCCGTCTTGCCGACACCGGGCTCACCGATCAGCACGGGGTTGTTCTTCGTGCGCCGCGACAGCACCTGCACGACCCTGCGGATCTCGGCGTCACGGCCGATCACCGGGTCGAGTTCGCCCTTGCGCGCGCGTTCGGTCAGGTCGACGCCGTACTTCTCCAGCGCCTTGTAGGTGCCCTCGGGGTCAGGGGACGTCACGCGGGCCGAACCTCGGACACGGCTGAAAGCCTCCTTCAAGGCGTCGGGCGCAGCGCCGTGCCGCCGCAGCAGGTCGGCCACCTGGCCACCGTGCTGCGCCAGCCCGACGAGCAGGTGCTCGGTGGACACGTACTCGTCGCCCATCTCGGTGGCGAGCTCCTGCGCCTTGCCGAGCACCCGCACGGCGTCGCGCGAGAACTGCGGCGCGGAGACCGTCGTGCCGGAGGCACTGGGCAACGACCGGGAGAGCTGCTCCAGCTCCTTGCGGACGAGCGTCGGGTCGGCACCCACCGCCTCGAGCAACGGTGCGGTCAACCCGTCCGTCTGCGCCAGCAGTGCACTGAGCAGGTGCACGGACCCCACGTCCGGGTTCCCGTTGAGCGTCGCGGCCTGGACCGCGGCGGAAACCGCCTGCTGCGTCTTCGTCGTCGGGTTGAAAGCGTCCATTCCTCCACCTCGTGGTCAGCCTTGAGCATGGACCATCATCCCGCACAACGTCAGAAAAGTTGAGCCTGTTCCGCTCAACTACGAGAACGTGACGGACATCCCGAAAATCGCACGTCCGCCGACACGGGTTGGGCGAAGATCAGCCCATGACGTCCATCATCCACAGCATCACCATCGACGCGCGCGACTCCTACGAGATCGCCTCGTGGTGGAGCAAGGTCCTCGGCCGGCCGGTGCACCCCGACGACCACCCCGGCGACCCCGAGTGCCTGATCGAGCTGCCGAACGGCATCCGCTGCCTGTTCATCAACGTGCCGGAGGGCAAGGAGCTGAAGAACCGCCTGCACCTCGACCTGCAGCCGGCCGAGGGCACCCGCGACGAGGAGGTCGAACGCCTCCTCGGCATCGGGGCCACGGTCTTCGACGATCAGCGCAGGGCGGACGGCACCGGCTGGGTCACGATGCGCGACCCCGAGGGCAACGAGTTCTGCGTGGAACGCAGCGCAGCCGAACAGGGCGCGGACTCCTGACCGATGTCACTCGAAAGCACCAACAGCTTGTCCACCGCGGGAGCTGGGTTGTCCACAATCCGCTGGTCAGTATCCACAGGTGAATCAAGCCCAGTAGCAACCGGCAGTGCGCCAGAACCCGTTGGGGTGATGTCGACGGAGTCCCGCAGCGGCTGCTCCTTGATCAACAGGACCGCGATCACCGTGGACACCGCGAGCCCGGCGGCGATCAGGAACAACTGACCCATCGCGTCGCCGTAGGAGTCCCGCACCGCCGGGGAGAGGGAGCCGGGGTCGAGCGTCGTGGTGCTCACGTGGGCCGCCAGCACCGCCCCGAGCACCGAGACGCCGGCCGTCCCGCCCAGCGACCGCAGGAACGTGGCGGTGGAGCTGGCCGCGCCGAGGTCCGCCATCCCCACGCCGTTCTGCACGGCCAGGACGAGGTTCTGCATGGTCAGCCCGACGCCGACGCCGACCAGCGCCAGGTAGGCGCCCATCAGCACCAGGTTGGTCCCGTGGTCGATCGTCCCGAGCAACGCCAGGCCGGCGACCAGCGAGAACGCGCCCCAGACCAGGTAGCTCTTCCACTTGCCGCTCTTGGCGATCAGCTGACCGCTGACCGTGCTCGAGATGCTCAGGCCCAGCACCAGCGGCACGGTGAGCAGCCCCGCCTTGGTGGGCGAGAACCCCCGCGCGATCTGGAAGTACTGCCCCATGAACACCGAGGCCCCGAACATCGCCGTGCCCACCGCGACGCCTCCGAGCATCGCCAGCACGACGGTCCGGTTCTTGAACAGGTGCAGCGGGATGACCGGTGACGACGCCCGCCGCTCGACGAAGTAGGCGGTGACGACCGCCAGGAGCGCCCCACCGGCGAACAACGCGCTCTCGCCCGACAGCCAGGCGAAGTCCTTGCCGGCGAACGACACCCACATGAGGACCAGGCTGACGCCACCGGTGATCAGCGTGGCACCGAGGTAGTCGATCTTCACGTGCTGCTTCACGGTCGGCAGGTGCAGCGTCTTGTGCAGCACGGCCAGCGCGACCAGCGCCAGCGGCACGCAGACGAAGAAGCACCAGCGCCAGCCCGGCCAGTCGACGAGGAACCCGCCGACCAGCGGCCCGCCCACGGTGCCCGCCGAGATGACCATGCCGGTGTAGCCGCTGTAGCGGCCGCGTTCACGCGGGCTCAGCAACGCGCCGACCACGACCTGGCCGAGCGCCTGCACGCCGCCCATGCCCAGGCCCTGGACGACGCGGAACGCGATGAGCTGCTCCATGTTCTGGCTGAGCCCCGACAGGACGGAGCCGATCACGAACAGCACGATGCCGGTCTGCAGGAGCATCTTCTTGTCGAAGAGGTCCGCGAGCTTGCCCCACACCGGCGTGCTGGCCGTGGAGGCGAGCAGCATCGACGTGATGACCCACGTGTACTGGGTCTGCGTGCCCTTGAGCTCGGCCAGGATCGTCGGGAGAGCGTTCGAGACGATGGTGGAGCTGAGGATCGCGACGAGCAGCGCCACCCAGATGCCGGACAGCGCTTCGAGGATCTCCCGATGCGACGAGGGCCGGTTCAAGCACACCTCCAGTAATTAGTTGATGTCATACAACTATATCTGGAGATAGTTAGCTAGGACAACTAAATCGGTGGCTGATAGGTCACACCGAGGATCGCGCGAGCGGCTCGAGTCGCCGTCTCGCCAAGAGCGCATGCGACGGCCCCCGCCACCCTCGCCTGAGGAGGGTCGACGGGGGCCGTCAGCTGTTCAGCCGTTCGCGTCGCTCATCTTGTCCGCCTTCACACCGAAGAAGTCGCCGCCCTTGCGCTTGACGTCGTCGGTGCCCCAGTGCCGGACCCTGTCGACCGGCACCATCCGCGGGATGTGCTTGCGGCAGTGGACGTAGGCCTCCTGGACCGTCACCACCACCCACCGCTCGACCTTCTTGTCCTCGCTCTCGAACTCCTCCCTGGGAGCGATGCGGGCCTTGCCGTTCACGTGCAGGCCGATCAGCTCGTCGGCGAAGTCCACCATCAGCATCCCGACGTGCGGGTTCTCCATGATGTTGCCGAGCGACGCCATCACGCCGTTGCCCCTGTACTCGGGGTAGACGACGGTCCGGGAATCCAGGACCCTGATGAAACCGGCGGGCCCCGCGCGCAGGGACGAGTCGCACTCCCCGTCCGCGTCGGCGGTCGAGATGAAGGCCATCTCCATCCGGCCGACGAACTCGGCCATCGCGGGGTTCAGGTGGTCCAGGACCTGGTCCGAGTAGAAGCGTGTGGCGCGATCCCGGGTCTCCAGGGCACATTGGAGGAAGTGCTCACCTCGTGAGCCGGGCAGGTCGACACGGTCGGGTGAGGAGGGTTCAGTCAACTCAGGCGGGGACACGCGGCCAACCCAAGCACGCAAGCGCGCAACCCGGTACAGAAGGACCCTTACTTTCACACTGTTGCGGTAACAACTAGTTGCGTAGAGTAATCGTGCTTCGCTCGAAGGTGGCATCAAGGAGCCAGACGGCCATATCAGGGGTTACTGTCCACCCTGTCGGGGGACGGATGCTTGACGAGGACGACAGCGCCTTGCCGGCGCCAATCAGAACGTGGAGACTGCGCGCGGACCATGACTGCGAACGCTGTGCTGAGCCCCATCCCTACCCCGCCACACCGAGAACCTCCGCCTGGCGTCACCGCGATGGTGCGGATGATCCGGGAGAGCTTCGCGGTGGTGGAGCCGCATTCCGAAGAAGTGGCGAAGTTCTTCTACGGCATGCTCTTCTCGCTCTCGCCCGCCACAC
>JASLAV010000395.1 GCA_030146905.1 Lentzea sp.
CCCCGGAGATGGTCGAGCAGGCCGTGGCGCAGTACATCGCCACCACTCCCATGCAGCGCCTGGGCACCCCGGCCGAGGTCGTCAAGGCCATGCTGTTCCTCGCGTTCGACGCCACCTGCACCACCGGCGCCGAGCTCGTCGTGGACGGTGGCACCACTCAGCTCTGACGCGGCATCGACGGGCCGCGACGAACGCCGAGCGCTTCGATTCAGGCGTCGTACCGCTCGGCGTGGTCCACCTCCACAGTGGACTGTGGCGGGCCTGCTGCTGGCGCCGGCCGCTCCTCTCCCGCCACTGCGTCGAGCACGGCTCCGCAGCAGGCTTCCTGACGCGCGAAGCGGACCTCGCGCAATGACAAGGCCTTCAGCGCGGCTGGAGCGAGGTGATCACCGCCGCTCCCAGGTAGACGGCGGCAGCGGCGATCATCGCCGTCGAGAAGCCTTCGGTGAGCGAGCCCGCCGCGGCCGCGAATCCGCCGAACACCGCCACCCCCAGCGCACTGCCGATCTGGCGCATCGTGGTCAGCACAGCGGTGGCCGCGCCCGCCAGAGCTTCGGGGGCGAGGCGGAGGGTCATCACCGTGACGGCAGCGAGTGCGGTGTCGACACCGAACCCGATCGCGAAGAACGTGACGGCCAGCTCCACGATGGAGGCAGGAGCGCTGGCGAGGTACAGGTAACCGGCTGCGCCGCACAGCAGTCCTGCGAGCACCGGCATGACCGGGCCCACGCGCGCGGTGAACCACCCGCCGAACAGCGAGCCGACGATCGCACCACCTGCGATGAACGCGATCATCAGCCCGGTGAGGACCGGGTTCATCCCCAGAACCTGCTGCAGGTACAGCGAGCCGAGGAAGAACGTGCCGTAGACCCCGAAGTTCAGCGCGGCACCGGTGGCAGCGGTTGTGATCAAGCCGCGGTTGCGCACGAGGGCGGGAGCAAGCAGTGGCGTCGGGTGCCGCCGTTGCAGGTGGAGGAACATCAGGAGCAGCACGAGTCCGCCTCCGACCAGCAACGCCCCCGGCGCCAGCTTGCCGTGCCCCAGCTCGATCACGCCCGCGACGAGCAGACCGAGTCCCGCGAACGACGTCAGCTGACCCACGATGTCGTAGCCGGCGCTCGACGCCGCTTTGGTCTCACGCAGACTGCGGTAGCTGAGCACCGCGGTGAGCGCACCGATCGGGACGTTGACCCAGAACAGCATCTGCCAGCCGGCGGTGGTGACCAGCACTCCTCCCAGCAGCGGACCGAGTGCCGCGGCGACCCCTCCCAGGCCTCCCCAGATGCCGATCGCGCGGGCACGCTGCGCAGGCTCGGGGAAGGTGGAGCGCAGGAGTGCGAGCGAAGCGGGCATCATCCCGGCGGCTCCGATGCCCTGGATCCCCCGAGTCATGATCAGCAACCAGCTCGTGGTCACCACCGCGCACAGCACCGAGCTCGCCGCGAACACCACGATGCCGATGACGTACACCCGACGAGCACCCACCCTGTCCGTCAGGGCACCACCACCGAGCAGGAACGCCGCGAAAGCGAGCGTGTACGAGTCGACGATCCACTGGAGCTCGCCGGTGCTGCTGCCGAGGTCAGCCTGCATCGCGGGCAACGCCACGGTGACCGCCGTGGCGTCCAGCAGCACCAGGCAGAACCCCATGCAGAGCACGACCAAGGCCGAGCGGCGCCTGATCGGGCGATGTCTCGGTCTCGTGGTGGGCCTGGGCCGATCGCCACCCGCTGCTTCGAGGCGGGCAGTGGATGTGGCGCGCTCGCCGTAGCTGACCAGGGTGTTGGTCAGGACGTCATCGAAGAGCTCCCCCTGGATCGGAAGAATTCTGGTGGCGGACTCCCACTCCGTCTCTCGATTCACCTGCGTCGCCTCATGAGCGCGATCCGGTTCCCGGAGTCGCGTAGTCCATTGTGGATTCGAGCCGCGGTGGCCGGGACCGGTCAGATCACTCCGTGCCGCAACGCGTAGGCGACGGCGTGAGCGCGGTTGCGCAGGCCGAGCCTGCTCAACAGGGTGTGCAGGATGTTCTTCACCGTGCGCTCCGAGTAGATCAGCCTCTCGGCGATCTCGCTCGTGTCCAGCCCGTCGGCGAGCAGCTTGATCACTTCGGTCTCGCGCTGGGACAACCCGCCCAGGGCGAGGTCCCGGGGGCCGAGGGTGTTCTCCTGCAACTGCTTGAGCCCTCGCAACACGACGCCGAGCTGCTCCGCGGGCAAGTCTCCTCTGCCCTCCTGCGCATCGCGGACGGCGCGCAACAGCCGCATCCGGTCGGTCGCCTCGTGACGCGACACCATCACGACGAGCCCGTGCTCGATGGCCGTCCACAGCTCCTTCTGCCGGAGGCCGTCGGCGATGAGCACAAGCCTCTTGATGTCCCGGCCGAGCAGTTCGTGGAGCCCGGCTTCGGCGACCGCGACGGTGACTTCTGCCTCTGCTGCCGTCGTGACCACCTCGACGTCCGGAGTGGAGCGCAGCATCGCGAGCAGGCCCGAGGTCACGAGGGGATCGGTCGCGAGAACCGAGATGCGGACAGCCGCGCGGCGTGCGTGCCCGGAGGTGCCAGTGCGGCGGCCACCCGGCCAAGCGGTGTGCGAAGTCATGCCTCCAGCGAACCGTGGAACGAGATCGGGATGCCAGTCAACCGGGGCGGCAGGTTCTCGTTTCAGAAAAGCTGCCGGTCAGGTCGCCTCGGTGACCGCATCACCAGGCAGGCGGGCGAGTTCCGCCTTGACCTCGACGCAGTTCTCGGACGCCGAGAGCTCCTCGTACGCGCCGAGTGCGCGTTCCAGCACGACGGCCGCCAGCTCGTGGTCGCCCGCGTCGATGCGGCACCGGCCTTCCCGCAGAGCCGCACGTGCCTGGACCATCAAGGATCCGTTCTCGACGTAGGTCGCACCGGCCCGCGCGAACACGTCCGCCGCCTCGCCGCACGCCCCCGTCTCGTGCAGGCACGAGCCGACCGCCTCCATCACCACCGCGACCATGCGGTGACGTGTCTGAGGCATCTCCGGCGTCCGGTACGCGTCCGCATCGGCGAGCAGGTCCCGCAGCACCACGAGCGCCTCCGCGGTCTCGCCGAGATCGAGCAGCAGGCCCCCGTGCCGGTAGCGGATCGCCATCTGCACGTCCCAGAAGTCGAACTGGACGCACCGCTCCGCCGCCTCGGCCACGGACTTCCGCGCGAGAACGTTGTCGTCCCGCCGGGCGTGCGCCGCGCCGATGTAGGCGAGAGCCCAGGTCTGCTCCAGCTCGTTCCCCGCCTCGACAGCCACCCGCAGCGCCTGCTCGTAGAACTCGAGCGCGGCTTCCTGCT
>JASLAV010000758.1 GCA_030146905.1 Lentzea sp.
CAAAGCTGCCTGGCTGCGCTGCGGTCGTCACTCCTGCTCCTCGTTCTGCCGGCTCGATTGGTCACCAGCGTATGCCTCGATCAATGCGTGCCGGCCTCGCTTGACACCACTCTGCAGGCTCGACATCCGTCCGCGCACCGCATCAGCGGTACGGGGCGGCAGCGGCGGGCGCTGCGCTGTCTGTGACAGGGACTGCGACTTGGGGGCCGCAGAGCCTGGCACGAGCTGAGCCTTCGGTGTCCGTTTCGGCAGTCCTGCCGTTGTCTTGGTCTCCGGCGCCTTGTTCAACAACGCCTGAGCCGCATGCCATCCCTCATCGGCAGGCGATTGCCAAGCCGACTCGGAAGTGGGTGCCGCCGCTGGAGTCTCCTCCACAACGGGCTCCGGTTCCACAACTCGCTCCTGCTCGGCGGGTGCCACTTCTTCCTCGACCGCCTTCTGGACCTTCGCGCGCGGCTGGCGCACGGGAAGACCAGCTGCGGACGTGGTGGTGGGGGCAACCGCCGGGACAGGCTTGCGGGTACGGGTCGGGAGCTCCGGCTCCGGCCCGTCCGACAACGGAGGGGTCGACGGGGGCTCGTCGATGTACTCGACACCGCCCCTGTCGTCCTTGCCGACGCCGCCGAGGCCGGACTCGACTCGTCCGTTGGCGGCGGCCGGCTCGTCGTGCTCTGCGGCCGGTGGGATCGGCGCGGCCGCGGACGCGGACGTCTCGCTGCCCACCGCCTGGAACCACTGCGACAGGACCGCCTCGTAGATCGGGAGGCGCTCCGTCGGAGCGTCCAGGTCGTGCTCGACCTGCTTGCGCGACGCTTCCGAGGTGCCGTTGCGGTGCCCCATGCCGATGTCGAGACGACCCTGGTCGACCGCGGCGCGCGAGACGCCGTTGGTCGAGGCCGGTTCGTCGTCGATCGGCGGGATGGGCACGAACTGCGTGGTCTCGTAGCCGGGCTCGAAGGAGATCTCGCCCGGTTCCTCGTGACGGTCCTCGTAGGCCGTGAAGAGGGTCGGCTCGCCGAACGAGCCTTCCGGCTCCACCGCCGCGAGCTGGTCACGACGCCACCGCTCCGAGGGCGTCGAGTCCTCGATCGGCGGGTCGCTGTAGACGGGGATCGCCGTCGCGCCGGCACCGGTGTCGGTGATCGAGCTCGGCACGAAGTTGACCGGGATGCTCGGGCTCGACTCGTCGACGCGCGGCGTGATGCCGGTGGCGCCGGTGGCACCGCCGAACGCGCCCGCGATGCCGCTGGCCCTCGCCGCCGTGGTGCCGATCTCGGTCGTGTGCTCGACCTGTGACGGTGCGGGCGCCGGCGCCTGGGAAGGAGCCGACATGCCGAACGCGGAGGCGAGCGAACCGGACCCGGACGGCGGGGGCGAGACCGGTGCCTGGCCGGGGATCGCGATGAGCGTCTCCGGCACGATCACCAGTGCGGTCGTACCACCCTCGATGTCCTCGTTGCCGCGCAGGCGGACCTTGATGTCGTGGCGCTTGGCGAGCCGCGCGACCACGTACAGGCCCATCCGGCGGGAGACGGCGACGTCGACGTCCGGCGGGTCCGCCAGGCGCTCGTTGGCGTCCAGGATCTCCTGGTCACCCATGCCCACGCCGCGGTCCTGGATCTCGATCGCCAGCTCGCCCTTGCGGGTCTTGGCCGTGCGAACGGTGACCTTGGTGACCGGGTCGGAGAACGCGGTGGCGTTGTCCAGCAGCTCGGCGATGAGGTGGACGAGGTCGTTGACCGCGCGGCCCTGGACCGTGAGGTCCGGGGTCTGGCCGACCTGCACGCGGGCGTACTGCTCGACCTCGGAGACCGCGGCGCCGAGGACCTCGGCGGCCGGGACCGGCCGGGTCAGGCGGCGCGAGAGGTCGGTACCCGAGAGGACCAGCAGGTTCTCCGAGTTGCGGCGCATGCGGGTCGCGAGGTGGTCCAGCTCGAACAGCGAGGCCAGCTGGTCCGGGTCCTGCTCGTCCTGCTCGAGCCGGTCGATCAGGTTCAACTGGCGCTCGACCAGGGCCTGCGAACGACGTGACAGGTTGACGAACATCGCGTTGACGTTGTCACGCAGGAGAGCCTGCTGGGCGGCCAGTCGCACCGCTTCACCGTGGACCGCGTCGAACGCCCGCGCCACCTGGCCGATCTCTTCCCGCGTGTGCACCGGCACCGGCTCGACGGCGGTCTTGGCCGCGTTCTCCGGGTTGGGGTCCGCGAGGATCCGCTCGACCGCGTCCGGGAGACCGTGGTCGGCGACGTCGAGGGCCGTGCGGCGCAGCGTGCGCAGCGGGTTGAGGATCGAGCGGGCGACGAACAGCGCCATCAGCAACGCGAGCGCGAGGATCACCAGCACGATGCCGGACTCGACGTACGCCCTGGTGCGCGTGTCGCCCGCCAGGTCGTCGGTCTTGGTCTGCAGCTGCTCGACCAGCAGGTTCTCGACGTCACGGGTCAGGTTGACCGTCAGCGTGGCGGCGATGTCCCACTTCTCGGGCGTGACCTGAGTGAAGTCCTTCTGGCCCGCCTGCTGGTTGATCGCCGATTCCTGCATGTCGTTCGCGTTGTCGACGATGAGGCCGGTGACGGTGTCGTCGTAGATCTTGGCCTGCTCGGGCGTCGCGGACTTGCGGAAGTCGTTGCGGGC
>JASLAV010000772.1 GCA_030146905.1 Lentzea sp.
ACGCCATCACCCTAGTTTTTCGATTCGGCGTCCGCCGATGCTGGTTCTGCGTACTCTCGGTCACCGGGAGGGTGCGCTGTGACACGAGGGATGAACCTGTTCGGAGGCGATCCGTCCGAGGTCGAGCGAGGACTCGACGAGTGGGTGGCGGGCTTCGAGCAGAAGGCCGCGCGCTACCAGGAGCTGCAACACCGGGTCGAGGAAGTCCGGTTGTCGGCGACCAGCTCGAACGGAGTTGCGACGGTGACCATCGACGCGAACGGGAACCTGGTCGACATCCGGTTCTCCGATCGGGTCATCCAGACGACCCCTGACGAGCTGCGCGCCCAGGTGCACGGCGCGCTCAGCCGGGCGAAGGCGCAGATCGCGGCCCGCGTGCGCGAGGCGGCCGACGACACGCTGGGTCCGGAGGCGCGCGACAGCGCCGACCGGATCACGGGTTACTACGAGCAGAAGTTCGGCGCGCCAGGCGAATCGCCACCGCCACGCGATGGCGAGGACTACGGCGGATCGATCTACCGGTAGCCGGTTCGGGGGACTTGGTCATGTCAGGCTTCGAAGTGGATCCGGCCGCTCTGCGAGCTCACGCCGACAAGGCGGACCGCCATGCCGCCGCGCTCGGTCAGGCCGCGGACGCGGCGAACCAGGCCATGTCGGATGACGTGTACGGCGTCATCTGCCAGTTCCTGCCGCCGGTTTTGAACGAGCTGCAACAGACCGCTCGGGAGGCGTTGAAGGCCAGCCAGGAAGGCATGGCCGAGACCGCGCTGAACCTCCGCCACAGCGCTGAGCGCTACGAGCAGCAGGACAGTGCGATCGGTGAGCGCCTCGTCGGCCTCGAAGGCAGGTTGCGATGACCGGCGGCAACCCTCTGGTCGCCGAGGAACAGGACTCCACCGAGTGGTACTCGGGTTCCGGTATCGCGGAGTCGATCAGTGACCTGGTGAAGGGCATCGAGAGCGGCAACTGGGCCGACATCGGGCTCGGCGCCCTCACTACCGGCCTGGAAGCGCTCAGCTTCGTGGTCGACCCGATCGGTTCGGTCGCGTCGAACCTCGTCGGGTTCGTCATCGAACACGTCGCTCCCCTCAGCGAGGCGCTCGACAACCTCGCCGGCAACGCCGATGCCGTGGCCGCACAGGCCCGGACGTGGCAGAACGTCGGCAAGGCGCTCGCCACGGTGAAGAACGACTACGAACGCGATATCACCGCGGACACCGGTGCGTGGACGGGCAAGGCCGGCGATGCGTACCGGCGGAGAGCCGCGGACACGGCCGCGTTGATCGGAGCCGCTGCCGAGGCGTCGAACGGCATCGGCAGCGCGGTGCAGACGGCCGGGACGCTGGTCGCGATGGTCAGGGAGACGGTGCGGGACCTGATCGCGGACCTCGTCGGACGCCTGGTGGTGTGGGCGATCGAGGCTCTCACCGGGGTTGGTCTGCTCGCGGTCGCGGCGCAGGCGGCCACCGCCGCGGCGAAGTGGGCCGCCCGCATCGCCCAGATCATCAAGAACCTGGTGCGCGCGCTGCAGGGCCTGATCCCGCTGCTGCGCAGACTCGGCGATCTGCTGAAGCAAATCCGCAAGAAGATGGACGATCTCAGTGGCAAGGGCGGAGGCGGCCAACCGCCGAAGAAGCCTGGCGATCCGCCCGGCACAGGTGGTCACCCCGACCACACCCCGCCGTCGCGTGAGCCGGATCCCGACGCCACCCCGGACGGGCATCCGACGAGGATCCGTGACAACGAGGCCCCGGAGAACAAGCGGGCGTTGCAGCGCGAGAACGAGTCGGCCACCACGCTCGCCCAGGCCGGGTACAGGGTCGAGCAGAACCCGTCCGTGCCGGGGGACAAGAACCCCGACTACCGCATCGAAGGCCGGATCTTCGACAACGTGGCCCCGAACACGGACCGGCCGCGCAACGTCGCCGACCGGATCCTCCGCAAGGTGGAGGAGGGCCAGACCGAAAGAGTGGTGGTCAACCTGGCCGACAGCAACGTCAGCGTCGACGCGCTGCGCGCCCAGTTGCGCGACTGGCCGATCGAACGGCTCAAGGAGGCCATCGTGATCGACAAGAATGGCAACGTGCTCCACATCTACCCGTAGGCGAGGAAGAACAGATGGCTCTGTCGTACAGCCTCGACATCGCGACCACGCTGCCGGCGGACCAGGTCGCGCGCCGGCTGCCCGTGTTGCCAGGCGACCCGGAGGTGACGCTGGGGCAGCTCCTGGACGGCGTGGCCGTTGCCGAGGGCACCTGGGTCCGGGTCGGCCCTGCGCAGCCGCGCCCGTGGAGCGTCGTGGAGTCCGACCTCGGGTTCATGCCGACGGTCTGGGTCGTCTTCCGGCTGGACAAGGAGAGCGACACCGCCCGTCAGCTGGACGACGTGGTCCGGCGGACGGTCGAACTGCTCGACGAGGTTCCCGGCGACGCGGTGCTGCACTTCGACTACGAGGTCGTGTGGCTGGTCCGCCGCGGCGGCGAGCTGAGCCTGAACGACCGCGACGACATCTGGACGCCGCCGCGGCTCGCGGCGGTGGGACAGCGTCCTCACCGCCGCGGCACACCTGCGTTCAGCTAGGGGTCCACCCGGTCCAGCGCGGCGCCGTCCCACGTGGTCTGCGTGCACGCCACACCACGGCCGTTCTTCGGCCGCAGCACGTCGAAGATGTGCATGCGCGGGATCTTGTCGGACACGCCCCACCCGCTCGGCCAGGTGATCACCCAGTCCATGTCGAGGTCCACCAGCAGGCCCAGCATGCGCGCGATCGTCGGGTCGTCGAGGCGTTCGAAGGCCTCGTCCAGCAGCACGAGGCGCAGCGGGTCGAACTCGTCGCTCACGGCGTCGTAGAAGCTCGCCGCGGCCGCGAACAGCGTCACGTACGAGATCAGGCGCGTCTCGCCGGACGACAGCTGGCGCAGCCGTCGTTCGCGCGGGTTGCCGTCGGGGCCCGTGTCGGCGACCGTCACCGTGAACTGGTGCCAGGTGCGGTAGTCGAGGGCGCGCGACAGGATCTCGGCGTAGCCGCCGGAGTGCGTGTCGCGTTCGTTCTCGATGCGTTCGGTGAAGACGCGGCGCAGCGTGGCGTCCTGCTCCGGTGTGCG
>JASLAV010000776.1 GCA_030146905.1 Lentzea sp.
ACCCGAAGTTCCACGAGCCGAAGGCCGCGGTCGAGGACGCCGGGGTGACGGGCGCGCAGCCGCCGGAAAGCCGGGACGGCGACGCCACGGTCACCAGGTGGAACGAGGCCGAGGCGGCGGACGCCGCCGAGACGGCCGAGAAGGAAGACTCGGAAGGCGTGGTGAAGAAGTGAGCTCCCAGCGCTTGTTGCTGATCGGTGCGTGGCTGTGGGTGGGCCTTCCGCTCGCCTACGGCCTGTACCGGCTCTTCCTGAACGCGGCCAAGCTCTTCGTCTGATGTTCAACGCGCTCGTGAACTGGCGCAACTGGCGCCTGCCGGTGAAGCTCGCCGCGGTGTTGATCGTTCCGGTCGCCATCGCGGTGGGCGCCGGCGTCGTGCAGATCCAGTCGCACATCGAACGCGCCGAGTCCTACGCGGCGCTCCAGCGGCAGGTGAAGGCCCGTGCCGCGCTGATCCCCGTGATCCAGGGGGTGCAGGCGGAACGGCGGGTCATCGCCGAGGGTTCCGACCGGCAGAACCTCCTCGAACAGGTGCGCCGCACCGACGAGGCCCGTGCGCTGCTGCGGGACCAGGTCGCCAAGACCGCGCTCAGCGAGGTCGTGAACGCCCGCATGGACGACGTCCAGGGCAGGATCGGCGACCTCTCGGCGTTGCGGGAGCGGACCGACGACGTCCCCGCCGTGGTCAAGGCCTACACCGAGCTCACCGAGTCGCTGCTCGACGTGGACGAGGTGCTCGCGAGCGAGTTCGGCGACGCCGCGCTCCTGCGCACCGCGATGGGCCTGCACCACGTCCTGCACGTCCAGGAGCAGGTCCTCTACCAGCAGGCGGTCGTGCTGTCGGGGATCACCCGCGGCCAGCTCGTCACCGCGGAGGTGCGGTCACTGGTCGAGTCGAACGTCAAGCTCAGCTACATCGCGGGCGAGTTCGCGGCGCTCGCGACGCCGGAGCAGCTCAAGGCCTACGGGACGAACTTCAACGGCCCCGACACCGAGGCCCAGCGCAAGATGCTGGCCGCCGCGCTGCTGCACCCCGCCTCCGACGCCCCGAACGCGGGCAGGCCGGCCAAGCTGCCGATCTCGGCCGACGAGTGGAGCAAGGCGTCCGGCGCGGTCGTGACGTCGCTGAACGGCGTGGTCGGGGGCATGCAGACCGACCTGCGCGACACCGCGGACCGGCTGCGCGACGAGACGAGCGACCAGGCGGGCGCGGCCGCCGCACTCCTGTTCGCCAGCCTGATCCTGGCGGCCACCGTCGGGTTCGTCGTCGGCCGCTACCTGCTGCGGTCGCTGAACGAGCTGCGCCGCTCCGCGCTGGACGTGGCGTGGCACAAGCTGCCGGAGATGGTGGCGACCGGCAGGGGCAGCACGGAGATCGAGCCGGTGCCGGTGCACACCACCGAGGAGCTCGGCCAGGTGGCCCGCGCGTTCGACGAGGTGCACCAGCAGGCCGTGCGCTCGGTCCTCGAACAGGCCGGCATGCGCGCGAACATGCGCAACATCTTCGTGAACCTCTCGCGCCGCAGCCAGAGCCTGGTCGAACGCCAGCTCAAGCTGATGGAGGAGCTGGAGAAGTACGAGGAGGACCCGGACCAGCTCGCGAACCTGTTCAAGCTCGACCACCTCGCCACCCGCATGCGCCGCAACAACGAGAACCTGATGGTGCTCTCCGGCGGCGACGTGGCACGCCGGTTCCACAAGCCGATCCCGCTGACCGACGTGCTGCGCGCGGCGGCGGCGGAGATCGAGCAGTACCAGCGCGTGATGGTGCACACGGCACCGAACGCCGAGGTGGTCGGCTACGTCGCGAGCGACCTGGTCCGCCTGCTCGCCGAGCTCCTCGACAACGCGACGGCCTTCTCGCCGCCGCAGAGCCAGGTCTCGATCAGCGCGTCTGTCGAGGCCGGCAACATCGTGCAGATCGACGTGGTCGACCAGGGCATCGGCATCGACCCCGAGGCGCTCGCCGTCGTGAACGGCCGTCTCGAAGCCGCCGGCGAGGGCGCGGACGTCCAGGTCTTCCGTGAAATGGGCCTCTTCGTCGTCGGCAGGCTCGCCGCGCGCCACGACATCGTGGTACGTCTCGACGCTCAACAGGGCAAGGGCACTCGCGCGATCGTGTTGGTTCCCGCCGAACTGGCACCACTGCGGGAAGAGTCCTGGGAGTCTTTCCGGGGGGAAGCGATCGATCAGCGCAAGGCATCCTGGTTCCAGGCACCCAACGCCGCACCGACGCCTCCCCGCGCACCCGCACGGCAGACGCCGGAGTCCGCCAGAGGATTCCTCAACGCCTTCCAGAGCGGTGTGCAACGAGGCCTTCCCGACCACCAGGAGAGTCGATGAGCACGCAGGTGGACCAGTTCGGCTGGCTGGTCACCAACTTCGCCGAACGCACACCGGGCATCGAGCACGCGGTGGTGATCTCGGCCGACGGCTTGGTGCTGATCTCGTCCTCGAAGCTGCCACCGCAGATCGCGCCGCAGTTCGCGGCGATCGTGGCCGGCATCGTCTCGCTGGCCGACTCGGCGTCGCAGGTCTTCGCCGGTGAGTCCGTCGTGCGCACGGTCGTGCAGATGGACCGGGGCGTGATGCTGATGTCGTCGATCAGCGACGGCTCGGTACTGGCGGTACTGGCGTCGTCGTCCTCCGACGTCGCGCAGGTCGCCTACGAGATGACGGTGGTCGTGCGCCAGGTGGGCCAGCTGCTCACACCGGAACTGCGGGCCGAGCTGGCATGAGCGGAGACTCCGACGAGCAGGTCAACTTCGGTGATCTGATCAGCGGTTTCAGCTTCGACAGCGAACGAATCCGCAAACGCGGCAAGAAGAAGGCGCAACGCGCACCGGAACCGGTGATCGAGCAGCCGGACCCGTACGCCACGACGTCGTTCGAACCGGTGCCGCCGTTGCCGTCGATCGAGTCAGGGGTCGACACCTCTTCGTCGATCGTGCGGGCCTATGCGTGGACCGGCGGGCGGACCGTTTCCGAGGTGCACCTCGAGATCGAGTCCCTGGTGTCGGTGAACGAGCGCTCGGCCACCGCAGTGCGGCCGGAGCACCAGGACGTGCTGGCGTTGTGCCACTCGCCTCGGTCTGTGGCCGAGATCGCCGCTTTGCGGGGGTTGCCGCTCGGGGTCACCAAGGTTCTGCTTGGTGACATGGCTGCTCATGGGCTGATCGACGTGCACCGGACTGCGTCCTCTTCCGGTGGGGAGCGGCCGGATGGGCAGTTGTTGGAGCGGGTGCTGGCTGGGTTGCGGCGGCTTTAGCCGGGCGGCTTGTCGGAACTGGTCACGTTCCGGATGGGGTCGGCTCGCCTGGGCGAGTCACGTACCGGGCGCGCGGTCGGCCTGCCGGGGGCGAGTCACGTACCGGGCAGGCCGGCTTACCGCGGGCGGGCGCCATCGGCCGTGCCACGGCTTTGCAGTCCCAGGTGTCAGTTCGTCGGCGCTGCTACGGTCGAGATCACATCTGGGGAGGTTGACGTGGAGTTCCAGGACGTCGTTCGCCGCCGGCGCATGGTGCGCAAGTTCACCGACGAGCCGGTCAGCGACGAGAGCATTCAGCGGATCATGCGCAACGCGGTGCGCGGGCCTTCCGCCGGGTTTTCGCAGGGGCAGGGCTTCTTGGTGTTGCAGGGGGAGTCGTTGCGGCGGCTCACCGAGAAGTTCGAGTGGTGGGGCGGTGACGACGCCAAGAAGGCGCCTGTCGTGGTCATTCCGTTTTCCGCCAAGGACGTGTACCTGGACCGGTACGCGCAGGCCGACAAGGGGTGGACCGACCGCAGCGAGGACCACTGGCCTGTGCCGTACTGGGACATCGACACCGGCATGGCGTCGTTGTTGATCCTGCAGACCGTGGTGGACGAGGGTCTCGGCGCGGTGTTCTTCGGGACGAACAGGAACGAGTGGCCCGCGTTGCGCGCGGAGTTCGGCGTGCCGGACATCTACTCGCCCATCGGCGTCATCGCCATCGGGCATCCCGACGAGGCCGGGGTTTCCGAAGGGGCTTCGCCTCGGACTCGCAAGCGTTTGCCGTTCGACGAGATGGTGCACTGGGGTCAGTGGGCGTGAGGTCGTTCGGCCTGCTCGGGCCGTTGGACGTGGTGCTCGACGGGTGCCGCGTCCACGTTCCGCCCGGCAAGCGGCGGGTGGTGCTCGCCGCTTTGTTGTTGCGGCCTGGGCAAGTGGTCGGCGTCGACGAGCTCGCCGAGTTGGCCGGTGGGTCTCGCAACGCGCTGCAGACCGCGGTCGGGCGGTTGCGCGAGGACCTCGGCCGGCCGGAGCTCGTGCTCACCAAGCCCGGCGGTTATCTGCTGGACGTGGTGCCGGACGAGGTCGATGTCCACCGGTTCGACCGGCTTCCGCCGCGTGAGGCCCTGGCTTTGTGGCGTGGCCGTCCGTTTTCGGACATCGGGAGTGACGCGCTTGAGCGCGACCACGTGCCCGCGTTGACCGAGAAGTACCTCGCGGCGCTGGAAGCGCGGATCGAGGACGACCTCCGGGAGGGCAGGCACGAGCAGCTCGTCCCTGAGCTGCGGTTGCTCACCGGCCAGAACCCCACCAGGGAACGGATGTGGGCGCAGCTGGTCGTGGCGCTGCACCGGTGCGACCGGCAGACGGAGGCGCTGCGGGCCTACGACGACATCCGGCGCAGGCTCGCCGACGAGCTCGGTCTCGATCCCGGCAAGGACCTGCAGCGGGCCCACCGGCAGGTGCTCACGGCCGACAACCGGCCGAGGGCCCGCAACGACCTGCCCGGTGACATCGCCGACTTCGCCGGTCGTGCCGGTGACCTGGACGAGATCCTCGCCGCCGTGCCGTCCGGGTGCGTGGCGATCACCGCGATCGACGGCATGGCGGGCATCGGCAAGACGACCCTCGCCGTTCGTGCCGCACACCGCCTCGCCGCGCGTTTTCCCGACGCCCAGCTCTTCGCGGACCTGCACTCCTACACCGACGGGGTCGAGCCGCGGACCCCGTCGGACGCACTGCTGGCGTTGCTCACCGCGCTCGGCGTGCCGTCCCAGGACGTCCCGGACGGGCTGGACGCCCGTGCCGCGCGGTGGCGGGCGGAGATGGCGCACCGCAAGGCGCTCGTGGTGCTCGACAACGCGGGCAGCGCCGCCCAGGTCCGGCCGTTGCTGCCGGGAACCGGCCTGGTGCTCGTCACGTCCAGGCGCAGGCTCGTCGACCTCGACGCCGCGCACACGGTGTCGTTGGACGTGCTGTCCGAAGAGGACTCGCTCAAGCTCCTCGCGAGCATCGTGCGACGCGATGAGAACGTCGGGGAATGCCGGGAGATCGTGCGGCTCTGCGGATACCTGCCCCTGGCCGTGCGGATCGTGGGTGCCCGCTGGCGCACCAGGCAGGCGTGGTCGGCGCAGGACGTCATCCGTCGTCTCACCGAACACCGGCTGACCGAGCTGACCGCGGGGGAACGCAGCGTCGCGGGCGCGTTCGCGTTGTCCTACCAGCAGCTCACGCCCGAACAGCAGCGGTTGTTCCGGCGGCTCGGCATGCACACCGGCGAGGACTGGGACGCCTACCTCGCCGCGGCGGTGATCGGCTCGACGCGCGCGGAGGCCGAGCGCCTGCTGGACGAACTGCTCGACGTGCACCTGGTGCAGCAGAAGGAGATCGGCCGCTACCGCTTCCACGACCTCCTGGCCGACCACGCGAAGGCCGTCGTCGAGCCGGAGGAAGCCGAGGAGGCGGTGCTGCGCGTCCTGGACTACTACCTGCACGTGGCGAGCACCGCGGAGTTCCGGATGGCACCGGGTGCCCCGAGGATCGTGTCGGCCGTGCGGTACCTGCCGTTCGACCCGCCACCGCTCACGAACTCACGGCAGGCGTTGGCGTGGCTGGACGCGGAGCGCCTGAACATCAAGGCTGCGGTGTACCTCGCCGCCTACAACCGCCACTACCGGCACGCGTGGCAGCTGCCGCACAGCGTGTCGCACTTCCTGCGCCAGCGCGGGCACGGCAGGGACCGGATCGAGCTGCAGAGCGTCGCGCTCGCCGCCACGCACCAGCTCGGTGACCTGAAGGCGCGTGCGGAAGCCTTGAAGGGGCTGGGATCGGCCCACATGTTCCGCTCCGACGCGACGCCCGCCAAGCACCTGCACGAGGCGCTGGAGCTGATGCGCCAGATCGGGGACCTGCGCGGGGAGGCCTCCGTGCTCGGGCTGCTCGGCATCATCGCCCGCAAGCGCAACGAGATGGACGAGGCGGAGGACTGCTTCCGGCGCGGCCTGGCGTTGATGCGGACCGCCGGAGCGCCGACCGGTGAAGCCGATGCCCTGCACCAGATCGGTGTCGTGTACGCGCTGCGGGGCGACAACGACCAGGCCATGGCGCACATCAAGGATGCCCTTCGGCTGTACGAGACCCACGGTAACGTGGTGCGCACCGCCCTGACGTTGCAGGACATCAGCTACGTGCACTACAACCAGTTCGACGACGACGAGTGCCTCGCGTACCTGGAGCGGTCGTTGCTGGCCTTCCGCGAGTCGGGTGACTGGCGCGGGGAGTCGTTCGCACTGACGGACTT
>JASLAV010000794.1 GCA_030146905.1 Lentzea sp.
GTCCACTCCAGGTCGGAGGGGATCCGGAAGTCCGTGCCGGTCGTGGTGTTCGCGATCGCCCACGGCACCCACTTGTCGAGGATCTTCTTGGCACGCGGGTCACCGGTCAGCCGGTACAGCGCCGCCGTGCGCTCGATGCCCCACACCTGGAAGCCGAACCACCGGTTGCTCGGCGGGTCGCGCCACACCGGGTGGGCGTCGTAGTACATGCCGTAGAACGTCGGCGTGCCCGCGGGAGGCGAGGCGTACTGGCCCTCCCAGCTGTTCGTGACACCGCCGGCCAGACCACCGTCCGCCGACTGCAGCCACTGCAGCATCTCGAGCTGCCGGTCGAGGCTCGTCGCCCAGTCCTGCTGCCCGGTGGCGGACAACGGCTTGAGCGCGGGCACGTTCGACAGCGCGTACGCCGCGAGCGGGTTCTGGTAACCCTGGTGCGAGGCACCGTCACCGATGCGCCACGCCCAGCCGGCGGACGTGTCGGTCGCACCGCCCCACGCGTAGTACCAGGACATCAGGTAGTGCGCGCTGCTCTTGCCCGTCGCGCCGGGGCACGACGAGGGGCTGTTGCAGTTGCCGATGCGCTTGAAGTACTTGTCGAACATGGCGTACCGCAGGTAGTCGCCCATCTTCGCGGACTTGCCGATCTCGCTGGAGATGTCGCCGGCCTTGCCCTGTGCCGTCGCCCACTGCTGGGCGAGCAGCGCCACCTGCACCACGCGGGCGTCCGCGTCCGGTGCGTTGGTGTACTTCCACTGCTTGGCGTAGGACGAGTCCTTGGTGAACAGGTCCAGGAAGCCGTTGGGACCGCCGTGCTTGAACGTGTCGCACGAGGGCTGCGGGATGGTCTCCCACACCGACTCCGACGAGCCGCGCTGGTAGGTGTTGATGTACGCGGGTGCCGTCGTGCCGTCACCGCAGCGGCCGAAGCCGTAGGTGTTGTCGACGTCGATCAGCCAGTGCATGCCGTAGACGTCCGACGTGCCGTACGCGGACTTCAGCTCTCCCGCGATGGGGTCCTGGCCGACGGGGACGGTGCCGTCCAGCGTCGACGGGTAGGCGTCCATCCTCGGGTGCTCGGGTGCGTACGTGGCCGGCTTCGACGGGTCGTACTTGTCGTTGGTCGGCTGGTCGGCCTTCGCGGGGATGATGTACTTCTCCATCGACGCGAACGCGGACTTGAACGGCGCCCAGTCACCGGTGACCCTGCCGTAGCTCGCTTCCAGCCACAGGTAGTAGCTGAACGCCTCGGACGTGGTCTGGTGACCGTGGTCCGGTGCCTCCACCATCAGCGTCTCGACCGAGTGGTACGGCACGAGCAGGTCGCCGAACTTGCGGAAGTAGCCGCTCGCCGGGTCCTTGATCTTGTTGTACTGGTCGAGGAACGCCTTGTTGAAGTCCGAAGTGGACGGGTCGAGCTCCTTGACCGTCACGGTCGCCGGGCTGTAGCCGGAGGCCGATGCCGTGAAGGTCGCGGTCCCGAGCTCACCGCCGTTGCCCGCCGACGTCACCGTCACCGTCTGCTTCGTGGTGCCGGAGAGCGTGAGCGTCGCCGGGGTCGCCGTCAGGTCCGCACTGCCGCTGCGCGCGATCGTGACGGTGACGGGCTGGCTCGGTGGCGTGGCCAGGGAGACGTCGAACGTCGCCGTCTGCCCCTGCTTGACCGACACCGTGCTCGGTGACGCCAGGACCGCCGGTCCGGACAGCACCTTGACCGCCGCCGGTGCCGAGGTCGTGACGGCACCGCGGTTGTCCGTCGCCCGCGCGGTGACGCTGTGGTCACCGGCCGGTGCCGACGCCCACGTGCCGCTGAACGGCGCGCTGGTGTCCGTCGCGATCAGCTGGTCGCCCGCGTAGAAGTCGACCTTGGCCACCGTGCCGTCGCCGTCCTGCGCGGTCGCCGCCAGCGGGATCTGCGCGGGAACGGTGTAGGTGCCACCGCTGACCGGCTCCGTCAGCGCCACGGACGGCGCCTGGTTCGGTCCGGTGCAGGCCACGCCGTTCACGGCGAAGTCCGTCGGTGGCCGGTTCGCGGAGCTCTTGCTGCCGTTGAACCCGACCTGCGCGGTGCCGCCGGATGGCAGCGAACGCGCCCACTCGGGGCTGGTCACGGTCACGACAGCGCCGCTTTGCGCGAAGGTGCCGTTCCAGCCCTGGCTCACGCGTTGCCCGTCGGGGAACGTCCAGGTGAGGTTCCAGCCGTTCAACGCGTCGCCGTCGTTGCGGATCGACACAGCAGCGCCGAATCCGTTGTTCCACTCGTTGGTGATCTGATAGGTGACGGTGCAGGCTGCCGCGGCAGGTGCCGCCACGGCGGGTACCCCGCCGGTCAGCACCACCGCCGCAACCGTCAACGCCAATGTTCGTCGAGTCATGCCGCCGCCCTCTCGACAACTGGGAGCGCTCCCAGAGTTCACGGCACTGTAACGTGGGCCACAGGAGCGTATCTGTCCCCGGTGTAGCGCGGCATAGACCGGAAGGCGCTTTCCACTAGACCGCACAGACCAGTGGTGGTTCGTCTTCCGGTTACTCTTACTGCTCTCTTCGAGTGGAATTCTGGGAGCGGTCCCAGACAGGGAAGGGGGCGCTCGCGCCGCTGCGAGCGCCCCCTGGCCTGATCAGCCGCGACCGGCTCCGGCACCGGCCGTGACCACGCTTTTCACCGTGCTGGCGCTGTCGAGCGGGTAGGAGTAGGGAATGCTCTTCACCGAGCCGCCCTGGTCACCCGTTCCCGAGTTGACGAAGTGGTTTGCACGCGCCACGAGCGACCCACCGGGTGAACTGCCCTCACCGCGGTGGAACGGGTCCTCCGTGTTCTCGAAGTAGTTGCCTTCGACCAGGACCCCGGCCTCGACGGTCGACGCGACGCCGTAGTCGGTCACACCGCCGTAATAGTTGTTGTAGACGTGCACCGGGTTGCCGAACCGCACCCGCGGGTGGCGCTGCTGCGTGCCGTCGAACCAGTTGTGGTGGTAGGTCACCCGCAGCTTGCCGCGGTCCTCCGAGCCGTTGTCGTCGCTGTGACCCAGCAGCATCGTCTTGTTGTGACTGGTGAACTTGTTCCACGACACCGTGACGTAGTCGGAGGCCCGCTTGACGTCGAGCGCACCGTCGTAGCCGTTGGAGAAGGTGTTGTGGTCGATCCACACGCGGGTCGAGTACTGCACGTTGACCGCGTCGTCACCCCAGTTGCGGAAGTTGAGGTTGCGCACGATCACGTTGGAGGCGTTGGCGATGTTCAGGCCTTGGCCGGTGATCGTCGCGCTCGAGCCCACGCCCTCGATGGTCTTGTTCGACGCGACCTTCGTCATGCTCGACAGCGAGATCGTGCCGGAGACCCTGATCACCGCCGCGCTCGACGACTTCGCGGCCTCGACGAACGCGGAGGCGGTGGTGACGGTGACCGGCGTGGCGTTGCCGCCCCCCGTCGTGCCACCTCCCTGAGTGGCCCAGCCGACCAGCCCGAACGGTGCGGCGGCCGCCTGGGGAACAGCCACCGCGCCGAGGACCAGCGCGGCGGCGGAAATCAATGCTGCACGCTTTGGAATCATTCCACGCTCCCAATTCGTGAGCGGCGGTGCACATCACACAACCAGCCGAAAAGGAAGCGGTCAACCTGTTCGAAGATATTCGACTCGAACGATCGAAACCGGTTGACACGAAAGATCTTGGCCCTACGATCGAATTACCGCCGCGCATCCCCCTGCAAGCGGAGCGCACATGAAGAAACTGGTTACAACCCTCACGGCAGTGGCCTTCGCCGCGATTCTCGCGCCTCAGGCGCAAGCCGCGGGCAGCACGTTCCCGACCCCGTCGGGAACAAAACCGGTGAGTGCCACGATCAAGGTTCCCGCGGGTACCTACGACGGTGGCATGCAACGGTTCTACGGCACCGGCAACCTCGGTTCCGGTGGCCAGGGCGAGGACCAGGGCCCGATCTTCCAGCTGGCCGACGGCGCGACGCTGAAGAACGTCGTGCTCGGCGCGCCGGCGGCGGACGGCGTCCACTGCCTCGGCACCTGCACGCTCACCAACGTCTGGTGGGAGGACGTCGGCGAGGACGCTGCCACCTTCAAGGGCACGTCGTCGTCGCAGACCATGACCATCAGCGGTGGCGGCGCACGCAAGGCGTCGGACAAGGTGTTCCAGCACAACGGGCCGGGCACGATGATCGTCCGCGACTTCCAGGTGGACGACTTCGGCAAGCTCTACCGGTCCTGCGGCAACTGCGGGACGCAGCACAAGCGGCACGTCGTGCTGGACAACATCACGGTGTTCTCCCCCGGCAAGAACCTCGCCGGCATCAACACCAACTACGGTGACACCGCGCGGTTCTCGCGGATCACCGTGGTCGGCGACAGCAGCAGGAAGATTGCGATCTGCGACAAGTACCAGGGTGTGACGAGCGGTGAGCCGAAGAAAATCGGCACCGGAGCGGACAGCACCCACTGCCTGTTCAAGTCCTCGGACATCACCTACCGGTAGAGGAAAAGCCCCGGCACCCCGCCGGGGCTTTTCTCACCACCTTTCAAGAGTGTGAACTTCGACGTGTTCGAAATCCCAGTCGTCTCCGATTCCCGGTATCACCGGCAATGTCACGTCGCCGTTCTCGTCCAGCGGATCGGCGAGAGACGCCCGGTGCGGCGGGACGCGGTCGAAGTCGACGTGCGGGTGCAGCAGACCGCGTTCGTACCACCGGCCGGCGTCGGTCGCGCCGAGCACGGTGAGGCTCGCCGATCCGTTGCCGTGGATCTCGCAGTCGACGTTGAACGCCTCGGCCAGATGCACCGTCTTGAGCACCGGCGTGATCCCGCCACTGCCCGCGGGGCCCGCACGCAGGATGTCGCACGCCCCGGCGGTGATCCACTCGGCGCGGGTGTGGTGCTTGCCCCACGCCACCTCCGGGCCGATGACCGGGATGTCCAGCTGGTCGGCGAGCCACCGGTACGAGCTGACCGACGCCTCCTCCATCGGTTCCTCGAACCAGTAGTAGTCCAGCTCCTGCAACGCCCTGCCGAGGCGCAGCGCCTCCGTCCGCGAGTACCAGTGGCTCGCGTCGAGCATCAGCGCGACGCCGGGCCCCACCGCCTCCCGCACCGCTTGGCACGCCTCGATGTCGCGGGAGACGCTCGGCGCACCGGGCACCGGCGGCATCCAGGTGTGCAGCTTGATCGCCCGGTAGCCCACCGACACGAGGTGCTTCGCGAAGTCCGCGTAGTCGCCCGGCGTCGCGAGCCCGTCCGTGTCACCGCACATCGTGCTGGCGTAGGCGGGGATCCGGTCGCGGGCACCGCCGGCGAGCTTCCACGCGGGCAGCCCGGCCTTGCGCGCGACGAGGTCCCACAGCGCCGTGTCGACGAACCCGAGCGCACGGTCGGTGAACCCGCCGTGCGACCCGCGTTGCCGTCGCGCGAGCAGCCGCCACAGCCGTTCCCGGTCCCACGGGTCCTGCCCGAGCAGCACCGGCCGCACGTGCTTGTCCAGCACGGCGGGGCGGAGTTGGTCCGGCTGCACCTGGCAGTACCCGGTGACGCCGTCGGTGTCGGTGACCTCCAGCAGCGCCTCGGTGACCTCGTGCTCGGGCGCCGGGTGCCGGTGGCCCTCCGCGTCGACCGAGGTGCACGCCGTCGTGGTGAACGTGCGCACCGCAACCCGTTCGATCACTTGCGCTTCTCCCAGTCCTGCTGCGCGGTGGTGAGCTTCGTCGCCAGCTGCTCCAGGAACTCCTGCGCGGACATCTGCCCCAGCAGCACCTTCTGGTAGAGCGGCTCGGTGTCGGTCTTGGTGATCGACGAGTACTCCGGCAGGTAGACGGGCGCCGGCACGAGCACGGTCGCCGGGTCCTCCAGCACGCCGAGCGCCATCTTCACCGCCGCGTTCTTCTGGATCCACTCGGCGCCGCGCACGTCGGTGTTCGCGGGGATCTGGCCGACCTTCTCGTTCCAGTAGCCGTTGCTCTCCGCCGAGACCAGGAAGTCGACGAACTTCCACGCCGCGTCGCGGTTCTTGCCGCCCTTGAAGACCGCGAACCCGTCGGTCGGGTTAGGCACCACGGTCCGCTTGCCGGACGGCCCCTTCGGCAACGGCATCGCGCTGACCTTCTCCGGCCCCAGCGCCTTCATGACGTCACCGGTCGAACCGAGGTTGTGGTGCATCATCGCCACCGAGCCACCGGTGAACTGGGCGACCATCTGCGTGTAGCTGTTGTTCACGTCCGCTTCCGGCGTGGCCTTCTTGTACAGCTCGGCCACCTTGCGCACGAGCTCGGCGTTGCGCGGGTCGGCGACCGTGCTCCTGCCGCCGTCGTAGAACTTCTCGACACCGGAGTAGGAGTAGGCCTCCGACAACAGCTGGAAGACCGACCCGGCGCCGCCGCGGATGGTGAAGCCGTACCGGTTGTCCGCCGGCTTGGTCAGCTTGTTCGCGGCGTTGACCAGATCGTCCCAGGTGGACGGTTCCGGGATGTTGTTCTCCTCGAACCAGTCCGAGCGGTACCAGACCACGTCGAGGTTGCCGGAGGCGGGAACGGCGTAGAGCTTGCCGTCGGGCGCGGTCTGCCGCACGGTCTCCAGCAGGCCGGGCAGCAGCTTGCCCTTGAGCGGCCCGCTCTCCAGCCGGTCGTCGACCGGCTCCAGCGCGTCCTGCCCGACGAGGTGCGCGAGGTAGGACGTCGTGACACCGCCGACGTCGGGGGTCGACCCGCCGGCGATGGCGGTGTCGTACTTCTGCTGCACCGACGAGCTCGGGATGCCGACGTACTCGACCTTGACGTCCGGGTTCGCCGCCTCGAACCTCTTGATCAGCTCCTGGTAGATCGGGGTGCGGCCGGGGCCGCCGTTGTTGTCCCAGAACGTGATCGTCGTCGGGCCGCCCTGTCCGGCCGAACAACCGCTCAGCACCAGTGCGAGCGCGACCAGCAGTCGTCTTTTCATCTCACTCCTCATCCCTTGACGGCACCTGCGCTGAGTCCCTGCACCAGGAACCGCTGCACCACGGCGAAAACCAGCACCACCGGCACCGCGGCGACGACGCCGCCGGCCGCGAGAGCCCCGAAGTCGGTGTTGAACTCGCCCAGCGCGTAGCTCAACCCGACCGGCAGCGTGAACTTGTCCTGCCTGCTCGCGAACATCAGCGCGAACAGGAAGTTGTTCCAGGCACCGATGAACGCGAACGACCCGACCGCGACCAGTGCCGGACGCAGCTGCGGCAACGTCACCGCGAAGAACGCGCGCAGCCGCGAGCAGCCGTCGACCATCGCGGCCTCTTCGAGCTCCACCGGCACGTTGCGCACGAACCCGCTCATCAGGATCAGCGCCAGCGGCAGCTGGAACGCGGTGTCCGCGATCACCAGGCCGGTGAGGCTGTTCAGCAGGCCGGCGGCCTTGAAGATCACGAACAGCGGGATCAGCATCATCGCGCCGGGGATGAACTGCGTGCACAGCAACGCCAGCAGGAACACCCGCTGCCCGCGGAACTTGAAGCGCGCCAGTGCGTAGCCGCCCATCAGCGCGAACACCGTGACGACCACGAGCGTGCCGAGCGCGATGATCAGGCTGTTCTGGAAGAAGAGCCCGAAGCCGATGCCGTTCCACACGGTGTCGAAGTGCTCGAACGTGATCGGCCACGGCACGAGCGCGGTCTCCCCCGCCGGCCGGAACGCGAAGACGAGCATCCAGTAGAACGGGATGAGCGTGAACAGCAGGTAGAGCACCAGTGGCAGGTGCAGCCGGAAGAACCGGCTGGGATCGTGCGGCTTCTTCCGCCGTGGTGGCGGAGGCGGTGGTTCGACGGTCGTGGCAGGGCGGGTGAGTGTCTGCGTCATGCCCGGCTCCCGAACTTGGACAGCCTCAGGTAGAGGATGGAGAAGAACAGCAGGATCACGAAGCCGGCCATCGTGAGCGCGGATCCGTAGCCGAAGTCGTGCGAGTCGACGGCCTTGCGCGCCACGTAGAGCGGCAGCGTGGTGGTCTGGTTCGCGGGTCCGCCGCCGGTGAGCGTGTAGATCAGGTCGACGTTGTTGAACTCCCACACCGCGCGCAGCAGCGTCGACAGCACGATGGCGTCGCGCAGGTGCGGCAGTGTGACGCTGACGAACCGGCGCCACCTGCCCGCGCCGTCGACCGACGCGGCCTCGTACAGGTCCTTCGGGATGGTCTGCAGGTCGGCGAGCAGCAGGATCGCGAAGAACGGCACGCCGCGCCACAGCTCCGTGACGACGGTCGCGGGGAACACGGTCGCCGGGTCGCCCAGCACCGACGTGCCGGGATCGCCGATGCCCCACTGCGCGAGCTGCTGGAAGATCCCGGTCGACGGGTTGTAGAGCAGGATCCAGATGCCGGTGGTCAGCACGCCGGAGACCGCCCACGGCGAGAACACCAGCGACCTCGCCAGCCCGCGGCCGACGAACGTCTCGTTCACGATCAGCGCGAGGACCAGTCCCAGCACGAGCTGCAGGCCGACCTCGACGACCACCCACTTCGCGCTGAACACGAGGCTCTGCCAGAACAGCGGGTCGTCGAACAGCATCCGCCGGAAGTTCTCGAAGCCGATGAAGCCGTTCTTCCACGGTTGCGTGACGGTGTGCTGGCGCAGGCTGAACCAGCCGACGCTGGCGATCGGGTAGACCAGGAAGATCGCCATCAGGACGAGCGTCGGGGCGATCAGGGCGTACGGCGCCCAGGTGCGGGTCCTCACGCCGGGTTCCACCCGCTCAGGTAGGCGGTCTTGGTGTGCTGCCGCGCCTGCTCGTCGGTGAGCTGCGGGCGGTCGGCGTTCGTGCCGGCGCCGGGACCGGTGTTGCGGTACTCCGCGAACCTGGCCTCACGCCAGGGGAACCCGGACATGTCGGTCCACGGTTGTCGTTTGACGGCGGCGGGCAGCTCGGTGTCGCGGATGACGACCTGGGCGATCGCGTCCGGGTCGCCGCCGGGGTGCCAGGGCCTGCCGAGGAAGTACGTGCCGGCGGGGGCGTCGCTGCGGATCTCGGAGTTGACGATCAGGAACCCGTGCGGGTTGTCCCCGCGGGTGCTCGCCGCGGTGATGTAGCCGTTGGGGTCCTGGCCGCGGTTCAGCGCGGTGATGGTGGCCCGTTCGAAGACCGCCGTCGCCCTGCCGAAGAGGAAGTCGACGTCGCCGGTGATCGCGCAGTCCCGGTAGTACTGGCGCGACCGCGTCGCCGTGGCCGGGGTGTCGGCGTACAGGGTGTCCTGATGGCCTTCGAAGCGCACGCGGTCGAAGAGCATCCGGTCGCCGGTGGCCTTGACGGCGACGGCCTGGGTGGCGGTGATCTCCGGGTGCTTCGCGCGGTCGAAGGAGTTGCGGAAGGTGAGGTCGCGGGCCGTGAACCCGCTCGCGGCGATGGTCGCCGTCGCACTGCCGGTGGTTCCGTACGTGGTGCCGTCGGGTTTCTTGGTGCCGCTGGCGTTGTCGAAGTCGATGACCACGTCTTGTGCGCGTCCGGTGGCGCCCCTGATGGTGAGGTTCTGCTTGGTGGCCGGGATCTTGACGACCTCCCGGTACACGCCCTTGGGCAGTGTGATCACGCCGTTCGCCGGTGCCGCGTCGATCGCGGCCTGCACGGTGGCGTAGCCGTCGCCGACCACGAGGTGGTGGCCAGCCGGTTGCGCGCCTGCCTTGAGGTGCCTGATCCGGTGGGCGGGCTCGAGGCCGCGGTTCAGCGTCGGGGTCCACCCGGCGTCCGTGCCGAGCCGCTTCTCGGGGTTGGCGGCGTTGTGCGCTTCCACCAGGCTGCGCGACCTGCCGTCCACCAGGTTGCCGATGTCGGTGATCGCCGTGCCGCCCCAGTTGTAGACGATCTTCTCCGGCGCGATGCCGCGGATGAAGTTGTTCTGCGCGTAGATCTGCGACTGGACGCCGACGCCCCAGCTGTAGGTCTGCGAGCCCTCGTAGAGGTTGTTGTAGACGTGCACCTGGCCGAACCGCACGCGTGGCGCGCGTTCCAGCACGTTGCGGAACACGTTGTGGTGCACGCTCACGCGGAGCTTGCCCGGGTCGGTCGTGGAGCTGTTCGACGAACCGATGAGCATGGTCTTGCCGTGCTCGGCGAAGACGTTGCGGGACACGGTGACGAGGTCGGACCCGTTCGTGATGTCGAGCTGCCCGTCGTGCACCTGGTACGGCCGTCCGAAGTGGAGCGGCTGGGTGCTGTCGACGTTCGGCTCGTCGGTGAACGTGCTGTGGTCGAC
>JASLAV010000816.1 GCA_030146905.1 Lentzea sp.
CCGTGGACCGCGATGCCGACCAGGTCGAGGTCCTGGGTGTGGACCTTGCGGACGGCGGCGCGGTTGTCCTCGTCGTTGCCGGTGGCGAACAGGTCGGCCGTGAAGATCGTCATCGGCTGCTGACGGTTCAGCGCGCGCTCGTGGGCCTTCTTGACCAGGTCCTTGTCGCCCTGCAGGACCACGACGGGCTGGCCGAACATCGAGAGGTACTGCACGTCGTCGGCGTCCACGTAGGGCTCACCGCGCAGCGTCTCCGGCAGGCCGCTCACGAGGAAGGCGGTGACGTTCAGCGCCTGCCAGCCGGCCAGGTCGTCCCGCAGCAGCACAGCGATCTTGGTGTCGAACATGGACACACGATCGCGGGCACGCGGGTCAGGCGTCTTGTACGTTTTTGACATGACCGTCGCGGCCTGGAAGCCGGCGGTGGAAGGCATCAGGGAGGTCTTCCACGCCTCCTTCACCACGCACGTCTACCCGGCGCACACGCACGACGCCTGGACGTTGATGCTGCTCGACACCGGTGCCGTGCGCTACGAGCTGGACCGGCACGAGCACGGCGCCCTCGTGCACGGCGTCACGCTGCTGCCACCGCACGTGCCGCACGACGGCCGGTCAGCCCATCCGACCGGCTTCCACAAGCGCGTGCTGTACCTCGACGACTCCGTGCTGCCGTCGGACCTGGTCGGCAAGGCCGTCGACACGCCGATGCTGGTCGATCCGCTGCTGCGGCAGCGCGTGCACCAGCTGCACCTGGCGCTGGACGAGCCGTTCGAGGCGTCGAGCAGGCTCGCGCTGATCACCGAACGCCTCACGCACCACTTCGCGGGCTCCGAACCGGTGCGGCACGCCGACCCGACGCTGGCCGACCGGCTGCGCCAGCTCCTCGACGCGTCGCTGCCGGACGGGATGACGCTGAACGCGGCCGCCCAGGAGCTGCAGACGAGCCCGACGCACCTCGTGCGGGCGTTCAGCCGGCGGTTCGGCCTGCCGCCACACCGGTACCTGACCGGGCGGCGGGTCGATCTCGCCCGCGGGTTCCTCGTGGAGGGACGGTCCGCGGCGGAGGCGGCGGTGCTGGCCGGGTTCCACGACCAGTCGCACCTGACGCGCCACTTCCGCCGTGTGCTGGGTACGAGTCCTGGCAGGTTCGTACGCTGACACCGTGCACGTCGGCATTCTCGGCCCCGTTGAGGCGCATTCCCCCGCGGGCAGGATCGCGCTGGGTGGTCCACGGCCGCGGACCCTGCTGGCGCTGCTCGCGATGCGGGTGGGCGAGATCGTCCCGCTCGACCGGCTGATCGACGAGCTCTACGGCGAGGAGCCACCGTCCGACGCGGCGAACGCCCTGCAGGGGCAGGTGTCCCGGTTGCGCCGGGCGCTCGGCGACCCAGCGCTGATCGAGTTCCACCCCGCCGGCTACCGGCTGGCCATCGAACCGGAACTGGTCGACGCGCACCGGTTCGCCTCGCTCGCGGCAGAGGGCCGCCAGGCGCTGGAACAGGGCGATCCGGTGGCGGCGGAGTCGCTGCTGTCCGAAGCGCTGCGGCTCTGGCGCGGCCCCGCGCTCGCCGACGTCGCCGCCGCGGACCACGCGACCCGTCTCGAACAACAGCGGTCCGCCGCCACGAACGCGCTGGTCGCCGCACGGATCCGGCTCGGAAGGGCCGACGTGCGGGAGGTCCAGGAGCTGGTGCGGCAGAACCCGCTCGACGAACGGCTGCGCGGCTACCTGATGCAGGCGCTGAACCAGGACGGCCGCCAAGCGGAGGCGTTGCGGGCGTTCGAGGACGCACGGGCGTTGCTCGCCGACGAGCTCGGCGCCGACCCGTCACCCGAGCTGCGGGCCGTTCACCTGCAGATCCTGCGCGGGCAGACCCACCGCGAGCTGCCGGCGCAGCTCACCAGCTTCGTCGGCAGGCAGGAGGAGCTGCGGCGGCTCGCGGCGCTGACGTCCCGGCTCGTCACGCTCACCGGTCCCGGCGGCGCGGGCAAGACCAGGCTCGCGTTGCAGGCCGCTCCCCCGTCGGCGGTGTTCGTGGACCTGGCGCCGGTCAGGGACGTCGCGGCGGCGGTCCTGCACGCGCTGGGGCTCAAGGAAACCGTGCTGGAACCGGCGGACCGGCTCACGCTCGCGCTGCGCGACCGCGACACGACGCTGGTCCTGGACAACTGCGAACACGTCGTCGTCCAGGCGGCCCACCTGGCCCAGCACCTGCTCAGCACGTGCCCGTCGCTGCGGATCCTCGCCACGAGCCGGGAACCGCTGGGCATCACGGGCGAGACGCTGTGCCCGGTGCCGCCGCTGGAACCGGAGCAGAGCGCAGCGCTGTTCACCGACCGCGCCCGGCTCGTGAACGCGGCCTTCGTGCAGGACCGGCACACCGCCGACATCTGCCGCGAGCTGGACGGCCTGCCGCTCGCCATCGAGCTCGCCGCCGCGCGCACGCGGACGTTGACCACGCAGGAGATCTCCGACCGGCTGAACGACCGCTTCCGCCTGCTCACCAAGGGAAACCGCGCCGCCGCTCCACGCCACCAGACGCTGCGCGCCGTCGTGGAGTGGAGCTGGGACCTGCTCACCGAGGACGAACGCGACCTCGCCGCCTGCCTCGCCACGTTCAGCGGCGGGGCGACGCTGGAGGCCGTGGAACAGGTGTGCCTGCACGACGTCGAGGTGCTGGAGGCGCTGGTGGACAAGTCGTTGGTGGAGGCCAACGACGGTCGCTACCGCATGCTGGAGACCATCCGCGAGTTCTGCTCGCAGCACAAACGGGTCGACGCCGAGCACGCGTCCTACTTCCACGCGCTGGCCCGCCGCGCGGATCCGGAGTTGCGCCGGCAGAACCAGGTCGAGTGGTTCACCCGGCTGACCGCCGAGCACGCCAACCTGGTGCAGGCCGTCGAGTGGGCCACCGAGCACGATCCCGAGCGGGCGCTGCAGCTCGTCAGCGACCTCGCGTGGTACTGGTACGTCAAGGGCAGCCGCGCGGAAGTCCAAGGCGTGACGAGGAAACTCCTCGCACGCGTGCCGGAGCAGTCCACAGAGGAGTACACGGTTCTGCTGGCGCTGGCCGCCCCGGAACGCGTGCAGGAGAAGCTCCTCCTGCTGCGCGGACCGATCAGGCAACCGTTCGTGCTCATCGCGTGGGCCATGCTGACCGGCCCGCCGGACCCGTCCGCCCCGCGCACCCCGCTGCAGGACGAGGTCGAGAACAGCGAGGACCCGTGGGTCCAGGGCCTGATCGGGTTCAGCAACGCCTACACGGCCTGGGCCGCGAGCGGTGACCGGCCCAGAGCGGTCGCGGAGTCGAGGGCGGCGCTGCTGCGGTTCCAGGAGCTGGGCGAACGCTGGGGATCGGCCCAGGTCCTGGACGTGCTGGCCACCCTCACCGAGGACCCGCGGGAAGCACTCGCGCTGACCGACGAGGCGTTGCGGGCCGTGGCGGAGCTGGGTGCCACGGAGGAGCTCGCCGAACTGCGCGCGCGACGCGCCGACCGGTTGCTCGACGTCGACCAGGACCAGGCGGAACGCGACTACCACCTGGCACTGGAGCTGGCGGCGCGGGCGGGCCTGGCCGCCACGCGGGCGCTCGCGAACGCCGGCCTCGCCGAGATCGCCCGGCGCAGGGGCGATCCGGCGCGCGCCGAGGCGTTGCTGAGGGAAGCTCAGCAGGAGCTCGGTTTCGGCTGGATGCACGCGGCGGTGCAGCAGCAGGTCGACGAGGCCCTCAGCGCACTGGTGCGTAGTCGGGGAGCTTGATCGCGGTCGCCGCCTTCACGTCCATCCGCGCGAACACCGGCATCTTCGGCAGCAGCGCGAACATCCTGTCCCGCGCCCACATCCCGAGGCGGGTCGCCGGGGCGAGGAACGGTCCGGGGTTGCCCTGGCACCCGCGCGCGTACGGGCCGATCAGGGCCTCGTAGCGGGCGAAGGCGTCACCGCCGGCCGCCATCTCCCCCGCCAGCACGTAGGCGGAGACGACCGCGAGCCCGGTCCCCATGCCGCCCAGCGTGGACCCGTACCCGGCGTCGCCGATCAGCGTGACGCGGCCCGAGCTGACCGACGGCATCCTGACCTGGCTGATCGAGTCGAAGTAGACGCCCTGCGGGACCACCTCGTCCGGCATCAGCTCCGGCGGCACCGGCGACCTGTACATCAGCCACCCCGGCGAGGTCAGGACCCCCGGCGAGCACGTCAGGTCGTGGTCGTCGCCGTCGGCGTCCCAGATCGCGAAGTAGTAGCCCTGGAACTTCGGCCGGTAGGACGGGAAGACCAGGCGCCGGACGCCGGACCTCATCCCGTCGGCGCCGATCACGAAGTCGAACCGCCGTGAGAGGCCGTGCGCGAACGTCACGTCCACGCCGTCACCGTCGTCGTGCAGCGAGGTGATCCAGTCGCCGAACACGTACTCCGTGTCGGCCGCGGTCAGTTCGTGAAGAAGGCGCGAGAGGTCACCGCGGAGGATCTCCACGTCCCCCGCGGTGAACGATGCGGGCAACCGTGCCCGTTCACGTCCGTCGAGGCCGCGGAACACCATGTCCCGCGGCGACGTCCGCGCGGCCATCACCGCGTCGAGCACACCCATCCGCCTCAGCACGGACAGGTGCGCCTCGCCACGGAAGTCCACGGCTTGGCCGCCGCCGCGCAGCGACGGCGCCCGTTCCACGACGGTCGGTGAGAAGCCGAAGTGCCGCAACCAGTGCGCGAGCGCGGGCCCGGCGATTCCCGCTCCCGAGATCAGTACGTCCATGCGGAGGAGGATTCGCCGGCCCGCTGACCGAACGCCTACGACTGGCTGATGATCTTGAGCATCTGCTGGACCTGGCCCTGCCGCGTGGTGATCACGCGTTCCGCGTAGGCCGTGGCCTCGGGGTTCATGCCTTCCTTCTTCTCCGTGAGGGACATCTCCACGGCGGAGCCCTGGTGTCCGGCCATCAGGTTGAGGAAGGAGGCGTCGAGCTCGGCCCCGTTCTTGTTCTTGGTGTCGTCGATGACCTTCGCGTCGAGCAACGGCTCACCTCCGTGGGCGGCGTGCAGGTTCGCACCGCCCCCTTCCGGCTTGCCCCACAGCTTGAGCCACGACTTCAGCATCGAGAGCTCCTCGCGCTGGGTGGCGTCGATCGCGCCGGCGAGGTCCTTGGCCTCCTGCCTGGTCGCCTTGGCCAGCGCCACCTGCGACAGGCTGATGCCCAGCTGCAGGTGGTCCACCATCATCTGCACGTACGTCACGTCCGCGTCGTTGAACCTCGCGCTGGCGGCGGGTGCAGGTGGTGCGGTGGAGGACGCATCGTGACCGTGGGCCTCCTGGCCCGCCGGCACGACCGCCTCTCCACCGCACCCCGCCAGTGCCAGGACCGCGACCACGACCGCGATCACCGGGCGCTTCACAGGATCAGACCCGCTCCCACAACGCCGCCACGTTCGGCGGCTCCCAGCCGGTCAGCGAGGTGTGGGCCTGACGGCACCGGTAGTTGGCACCGCCGTAGCTGACCTGCGCACCGACCGCGTACGACACGTTCGGAGCCCACGTGCCACCGGCAGGGGGCGGCGTGGTGGTGGAGGAGGTCGGCGGGTTGGTCGTCGTGACCGGGGGCTTCGTCGTCGTGGTGGTGGGCGGGGGCTGCGTGCCACCACCGTTGATGTTGACGTCGATGCAGGAGTAGAACGCGTTGCCCGTGTCGGCGATGTTCCAGATCGCGAGGATCTTCTGCCGACCGGAGAACCCGCTCAGGTTGATGTTGTGCCGCACCGGGTCGACCGGTGCCGCGTTGCCGCCGTCGATGAAGGCGACGCGCGTGCCGTTGATGAAGTACTCGTAGTTGCTCGTCTTGTGCCGGGCCGTGAAGGTCCAGCCGACGGTCAGGTTGGTGCCGGTGCTGGTGGCCTGCCAGCCCTTGTTGTCGTCGTTCAGCTCTTCGAAGTCGCCGCGAGCGCCGTTGCAGTTCTTCAAGCCCTTGGGGCCTTCAGCGCTCTGGGGCTCCCACGTGGGAGCCCCGCAGGGGACCATCTTCAGCGCACACTGCGCCGTACGGCTGGGCGGTGACGACACGTAACCATGCGCACTCGCTGAACCGACCGGTGTGATGAACACGATGGCGGGGACAGCGGCCATGACCAGCGCCACTTTTCGGGTGAGTTTCATTCCGTCCGAACTCCTTGGATCGTTCCCATGCAGGGGAGCCCCTCACGGGGGCGGGAACCGGGAGCGCTGCAGCGCTCGCCGAACCAGTTTCGGTATGGTCTAGACCATAAACCGGGATTCCGAAAACGGTCAAGTGATCACCACACGCCGGCGGAACCGGATGCCGGCCAACAGGTCCACACGTCCAGGTGGTCCTACCGGCTCCATCCATTCAGACCACCCGCCCCGTTGGTACGAACGGCGTTTCGTGGGTAACCCGGTCCCATGCGCGATTTCGACGAGCCCAGCAGGGCAGCCGGTCCCGGCGTAGTGGTCGACGGACCCGCAGGTGCGCCAACGATCCTCGTGATCGATCCAGCAGGCGAGGCCGTGCACGACGAGATTCCAGCCACGTGGCGCGACC
>JASLAV010000846.1 GCA_030146905.1 Lentzea sp.
GCGGGAGCCTGCTACCAGTTCCGGCACGGACTGGTGCAGGACCGCCTGGCGGAGCACGAGGTGACTACTCGGTCCGCAGGCCGAGCGCTCCGGTCGCCCTCCTCAGCGAAGGCAGCGTCAGAGCAGTGACCGCGAACGTCAGCCCCACGACGATGGCGGTGATGAGCCCGATACCGGCCCAGTCGTAGACGACCTCGGCGTCGAACACCCGCATCATCAACGCCCCGAGACCGATGCCGGTGGCCAGCGACACGACCGTGGAGATCGCGAGCGGCAGGGCGTTCTGCCACAGCAGCGACCGGGCCAGCGTGCCGCGCGGCACCCCGCTCGCCGCCATCACCGCGAGCGGCCTGCGCCGTTCCCGCACCTGCTCCAGTGCCACGACCAGCAGTGACGCGGCCGCGACGAGCAACGTGAGCAGCGAGCCGGCCAGCAGCGCGCGGCGGATCACGCCGAACACCCGTTCCGCCTCGTTGGTGTCGTCCTGGCCGACGAAGTAGGTGTGCGCCTGCCACGGGTACGCCGCCAGCGCGTTGCGCACGTGCTCAGCCACGTCGGGCACCACGACGTCGAGCTCGGCGACGAGTTCGGACCGGGTCGTCCGCAGACCGCGTGCGGCCGCCGGAGTGATCACGAGGCCGGGACGGGTGCCCTCGACCGTCTCCAGCGCCGGCACCGTCCACTTCTCGCCGGTGTCCCTGACCGTGAGCACGTCACCGGTGCTGGCTTCCGAACGCCCGTTGGAGTAGGTCACGACGTAGGCCTTCCCGTCCGTGCAGTCCGGGATGGTCGCCTGCGACCGCAACCCCTCGCACGAGGCGATGCTGATGGAGACGAAGTCACCGGAGTTCAGCTTGGCGTACGCCTGACCGATCTCGTGCACGCTTTTCACGCCGTTGGTCTTCTCGAGCGCCTCGACGATGACACGGGGATCCGCGGTCGAGTCCGGGTTGACGGTCAGGTAGTTGAACGAGGCATCTTTCTTCTCGTCGGTCCGCACTTCCTGTTCCACCCCCGCCAGCATCATCTGCAACGTGACGGTGCCCGCGAGCACGACCGCCACACCACCGACGACCCGCGCCGCCGTGCCGCTGTCCAGCTGCAACCGGCGCACCGCGAGCTGCAACGCCGGCGTGCGGCCGCGCACCATGAACACGACGCGTTCCACCAGCCACGGCAACAGCACGGGGATGCCGAGCATCAGCAGCACGATGCCGGCGACCACCTGCACCTCGCTCGGCTCCTGCGCGGTGCCGAGCTTGCCGATCTGGCTGACGAGCAGAGCCACACCGGCCGCGATCGGCACGAGCCGCCACCAGAGCCTGCGCCGCACCGGCTTCTGGTCCCGCACCACGCCCAGCGGCTCGACGATCGTGCGGCGCATCGCCACCAGTGACGTGACCACCGCGAGCACCGGCACCGCCACGACCACGGTGAACGTGAGCGCGGGTGCCGGCATGACGTCGCTGGAGAAGGCGGAGAGCTCGGCGATGCTGATCCCGCTGACGGACGGGCGGACCGCGAAGAAGATCGCGAACCCGACCACGAGCCCGGCGAGCGCACCGGCCAGCGCCTCCCCCGACGCGATCAGCCGCACCCTGCTCGCCGCCGCGCCGACCAGCCGCAGCGCCGCGAGCCTGCGGTCGCGCTGGGCGGCGGCGAGCCTCGTCGCGACTCCGACGAACACCAGCACCGGGAACAGCAGCACCACCAGGCCGACCACGCTGAGCAGCCACAGCGCCGGGTCCATCCCTCCACTGCCGGCATCACCGACGCCCCAGCGGTAGACGGTGTTGCCGCCCGGCTCTTCCTGGATCCTCGCGTCACCGGCGTAGAAGTGGAGCTCGTTCGGGTTCTCCAGCCCTGCCTGGCCGATCGTGCCGACGACCCGCTGCGGGAACCGCGGCTCGAGCAACTCGCCGCCCGGTGCGTCGAGCAGCTTCGCGAGCGCGGGCGACACGAAGATCTCGCCGTCACCCGGCACCCTGTCGATGCCCGGCGGCACGGGGGCCTCCGGCGACTGCGCCTTGAGGTACATGCCGTGGACGAACTCGGAGCGGAACGCGTGGCCGTGCTCGATCGCCAGCAGCGGTGCCGGGCCGGTGCCCTGGGCCACCGGGCTGCGGTCGTCCTCCCTGGCTTCCCGCGCGTCCATGACGTGCGGCAGCGAGGCGGCGAACAGCAGCAGCGCGACGCCGAGACCGATGCCGACACCCTGGAGTGCGAGCCTCGCCCAGGACTTCCGGCTGCCCCCGACGGCCAGCCGGACCCCCAGGACGAGGTCGCTCAGCACCCGGTTCACCGGGCGAACTCCACGTCACGCGAACGACCGTCGCGCACCACGACCTCGCGGTCGGAGTAGGCGGCGACACGAGGTTCGTGCGTGACGAGCACAACGGCGGCACCCGTCTCGCGTGCCGCGGTCGTGAGCAGGTGCATGACGCGTTCGCCGTTGAGCGAGTCGAGCGCGCCGGTCGGTTCGTCCGCGAAGATCACCTTCGGCCCGGTCACCAGTGCGCGGGCGACCGCGACGCGTTGTCCCTGGCCGCCGGAGGTCTCGCCGGGGCGCTGGTCGGCGACGCCCTCGACCTCCAGCCTGGCGAGCCAGTCCATCGACGCGCGTTCGGCGTCCTTGCGCTTCATGCCGCTCAGGCGCAGCGGCAGCGCCACGTTCTCCAGGCAGGTCAGCTCGGGGACGAGCTGGCCGAACTGGAAGACGAACCCGAACTCGGTCCGCCGCAGCTCGCTGCGCGTGCTGTCGCTCATCGTCGTGAGGTCCTGGTCGCGGTAGTGCACCGTGCCCTTGTCCGGCGGCAGGATGCCCGCGATGCAGTGCAGCAGCGTGGACTTGCCGGAACCGGACGGCCCCATCACCGCCACGACCTCGCCCGCGCGGATCGAGATGCCGGCGCCGTCGAGCGCATGGGTCTTGCCGAACGACTTGTACAGGCCTTCGGCCTTCAACAGGCTCATCGCGTGACCTCCACGGCCAGCTGGTCGAGGCGAGCGGCCGTGAGTTCCAGCCACCGCAGATCGGCTTCGAGGTGGAACAGGGCGAAGTCGCAGATGAGCTGATCGGCGAGGTCGCCGTCGACCTTGCGCTTGGTCAGCTCGCGCATCGTGGTGAGGTGCGCCGCGCGTTGGGTGTCGAGCACCTCCGTGGCGCTGCGGCCCGACAGCAGGGCCAGCACCACCTTCGCGTACAGCGTGTTCTGCAGGTACGGCTCCGGCTTCTCCGGCGTGCCGAGCCAGCGTTCTACATCGGTGACCCCGGCGTCCGTGATCGCGTACCGCTTGCGCTCCGGCCCGTCGCCGGCCTCCACGCCCGCCTCGCTCACGAAGCCGTTCTTCAGCAGTCTCGACAGGGTCGAGTACACCTGCCCGTAGTGCAGCGGCCGGTCCTGACCGAAGCGTTCGTCATAGGCGCGCTTCAGGTCATATCCGTGCCTTGGACCGCCTTCAAGCAGCCCCAGCAGTGCGTGTCCGATCGACATGAGGAGCACTATACACACGATGTATACACCGGGTGTATTCCTCGATGCCCTGACGCCCCGCCGCCGTGGCGCCTACAGTGGAGGGGTGACTGGTCTGACTGTCGGCTGGGATCACGACGTCGAGCTGCTGCTCGACTTCCTGAACACTCGACACGTACTGGACAGTGAAGCCTCCTGGCGCGCGTGGGTGACCGAGCGCGGCCTCGGGCGGAGCAGCGAAATCGCACAGGCGCGCGCCGCGAGAGCGGCACTGCGGTCGTCCATCGAGGGGTCGTCAGTGCCTCAGACGGCTGCGGGCGTGGTCCACATCGAGCTCACCGACGGCGTTCCTGTGCTGTCGAGCTCGGACGCGCTGGGCGCCGTGCTGGCGGCCTCCGCGCGCCTGGCCGTGCTGGGTTCCTGGGAACGCTTCAAGATCTGTCCCGCCGACGACTGCCTGCGTGCGTTCTTCGACCGTTCGCGCAACCGATCGCGCACGTGGTGCTCGATGCAGGTGTGCGGCAACCGCGAGAAGGCCCGCACGTTCCGAAAACGGACCCGCGCTCAGAACAGCAGGCTGGCCGCGGTGTAGATCACCAGGCCGGCGAGCGCGCCGACCACGGTCCCGTTGATCCGGATGAACTGCAGGTCCCTGCCGACCTGCAGTTCGATCTTGCGCGAGGTCTCCTCCGCGTCCCAGCGCTCGACCGTGTCCGTGATCAGCGTGGTGATCTCCGCCCGGTAGTTGTTCACGACGTACCCCGCGGCCTGCTCCAGCCAGCCGTCGACCTTGGCGCGCATCTCCTGGTCGTCGGTGAGGTTGGTGCCGAGCGTGATCAGCCCCTGGGTGACGCGCCTGCGCAGCTCGCTGGACGGGTCCCCGGCGGCGTCGATGAGCATCTTCTTCGCCATGCCCCACGCGCTGCTGATGAGCTTCTGCACGTCGGGGTGGTTGATCACCTGCTGCTTGACCTGCTCGGCCTTCTGCATGGTGGTCGCGTCGGTCTGCATGTCCGTGGAGAACTCGATCAGGAACTGGTCCACGGCGAGCCGCATCGGGTGGTTGACGTCGGTCTTGACGGCCCACGCGAAGTTGACCAGCTCGGTGTGGACCTTGTCGCCGAGCAGCGAGTCGACGAACTTGGGCGACCACGTGGGCGCGCGGTCGGTGACGATCAGGCTGACCTTGTCGTAGTTGTCCCGCACCCACTCGTACGCGCGGTCGCACATGAGGTCGACGAGCTTGTGGTGCGCGCCGTCGGTGAGCACCTGGTTGAGCAGCTTGCCCAGCGGCGGGCCCCACGGCTTCTCGGTCACGCGCTTGACGATCGCCTGCTCCAGGACGGCCTGGACCTCCTCGTCCTTGAGGACGGTGATCGCGCCCTTGATGACGTTCGCCATCTCGTTCGTGACGCGTTCGGCGTTCTCAGGCTGCTTGAGCCAGGCGCCGGCGCGTTCGGCGATGCCCGCCCTGCGCAGCTTGTCCTGGACCACCTCGGGGCTGAGGAAGTTGACGCCGACGAAGTCGCCCAGCGTCTGGCCGAACATGTTCTTGCGCTCGGGGATGATCGCGGTGTGTGGGATTGGCAGGCCCAGCGGACGCCTGAACAGGGCCGTCACGGCGAACCAGTCCGCCAGTGCGCCGACCATGCCGGCCTCGGCGGCCGCCCTCACGTAGCCGACCCAGGCGCCCTCGAAGGCGTGGGTGGCGAAGAAGATGACCGTTGCGCCCACGAGGAAGCTCGTGGCGACGAGCTTCATCTTGCGCAGGTCCGTGCGCTTGCGCTGGTCAGCGGCGGTCAGTTGCTCCACACGACCATTGTCCGTCAACTTCTTGATCTGGGGGGCGAGCTCGCCGCGCGGCTCCGGTTCGGGCACGTTGACAGGTACCCACGTCGCGCAGTTCGTACCCGGCGCACGGACCTGAACGACGATCTTCACCGAGCGGTCGCGGAACACACGTTCGACCAGCCGTGCTCCAGCTGGCGCGACGAAGTGGATTTCTCACACCCGCCGGGACCGGACTTCCCTCGACGCGCGATTCAGGTGAAGATCCTGCGTTGTGCGGGTACCAGCGCTAGTTCCCCGGTTGCAGCCGTTCACGTCGACCATCTTCGCGGAGATGACGGCGCTGGCCGTGCGGCACGACGCCGTCAACCTCGGTCAGGGTTTCCCCGACACCGACGGTCCGGCGTCGATGCTCGCGGCCGCCCAGTCCGCGATCGCGTCCGGGGTCAACCAGTACCCGCCAGGGCCCGGCATGCCGGTGCTGCGCCGTGCCGTCGCCGCCCACCGCTCGCGCTACGGGTTCGCCTACGACCCTGACACCGAGGTCCTGGTGACCGTCGGTGCCACCGAGGCGATCGCGGCCTCGCTGCTCGCGCTGGTCGAGGCCGGTGACGAGGTGATCCTGATCGAGCCGTACTACGACTCCTACGCCGCGTCCGTGGCCATGGCCGGTGCGACGCGGGTGACCGTCGGCCTGCGCGAGGACGCCTCCGGGCGGTTGGCGCTGGACGTCGACGCCCTGCGCGCCGCCGTCACGCCGCGGACCCGCGCGATCCTGGTCAACTCCCCGCACAACCCGACCGGCACCGTGTTCCGCTTGGAGGAGCTCCAAGCGATCGCGGCGTTGTGCGTCGAGCACGACCTGCTGGCGATCACCGACGAGGTCTACGAGCACCTGGTGTTCGACGGGCTGACGCACGTCCCGCTGGCCTCGCTGCCGGGGATGGCGCCGCGGACGTTGTCGATCTCGGGCGCCGGCAAGACGTTCAACTGCACCGGCTGGAAGATCGGCTGGGTGTGCGGGCCCGCCGAGCTGGTCGGCGCGGTGAGGGCCGCCAAGCAGTTCATGACCTTCGTGGGCGGGGCGCCGTTCCAGCCCGCCGTCGCCCACGCGCTGACCGCCGAGCTGGACTGGGTGTCGTCGTTGCGCGACTCGCTGGCCGCGAAGCGCGCGCGTCTGGCCGAGGGTCTGCGTGCGGCCGGTTTCGAGGTTCGTTCGTCCGAGGGCACGTACTTCATCTGCGCCGACGTGCGGCCGTTGGGTTACAGCGACGGTCTGGCCCTGTGCCGCGACCTGCCCGCGAAGATCGGCGTCGCGGCCGTGCCGGTCCAGGTGTTCACCGACCGTCCAGACGACTGGCAGCACCTGATCCGGTTCGCGTTCTGCAAGCAGGACTCGGTGATCGACGAAGCCGTGGAGCGCCTCCACAAGCTTTAGTTGTCCACAAGTGTGGATGAGTTTCTCCACACCTGTGGACAAATCACTTTCGGGTGAGGTGGGGAGCCTCGGCGCCGGGGTTCGACTCCAAATGGCATGGACTCGAACACGGAGGTCATCGACGGCTGGCGTTCCGGGCTGCACGGCTGGGACGCCCTCGTCGAACGCTACTCACGACTCGTCTGGTCGGTGCCCAGATCGTTCCGACTGAGCCACGCCGACGCGGCCGACGTCTACCAGTGCACCTGGCTCTGCCTGGCCGAACACCTCACCCGCCTGCGAAAACCCGAGTCGCTGGGCGTCTGGCTGGTCCGTACCGCCACACGGCAGTCGATCGCCGTCGTGCGCGCCCGTGGGCGTGAGGTTCCGTTCGACCTCTGGGAGCCGGAGTCGACGCTGCCGACGCCCGACGAGGTGGCCATCACCCACGACCGGCAGCGGCGGCTGTGGAGCGCGCTCATGACGTTGAACGAGCGGTGCCAGCGGTTGCTGCGCATAGCTGCCCACAGCCCCGAGCTGAGTTATGCACAGGTTGCCGACGCCCTGGGGATAAAGGTGGGGAGCGTTGGCTCCACGCGCAGCCGGTGCCTCGCTGAGCTGCGGCGGAAGCTGGAGGCGCTGCGATGAGG
>JASLAV010000849.1 GCA_030146905.1 Lentzea sp.
CGAGTCGCACCTCAGCTCTTGCCGCGCACGAGAAGGGGTGTCAACCGGCCACGCTTTTCGGCCGGTTGACACCCCTTCTCGGGTGTGGCCCGCTCCTGGTGCGGCTCGTGACGGGGACCCCACCGCAACGCAACCACCAAAGCAACAGCAAGCCGCCCAAACCAACATGCGTGCCATCAACCCGCCGACGGCGCGGTCCCCCCGATCAGATTGCCGGGGGTCCGGGCGCAGAGCCCCCGGGGAAGCACCCAACGCAAGCTCGCCGCCCTCACGGTGACCACCCGCCCGGCCGCGCATCGCATGGTGACCACCCGCCCGGCCGCGCATCGCACGCCAACCACCCGCCCGGCCGCGAATCGCAAGCGAATCGCCCGCACGGAAGCCGCCCAAGCTGACGCAGGCGTCCCCCCGACCTGAGGCCCCCTACAACTCAACCTACTCAGAGGGTCCGACAAGATCACTTACGAGGCTTGGGCTTCCAAACGACGAGCGCAGTCTCCCGCCGAATCGGCACCAGATCCCGCCGATAAGAAGCATGCACCGCCGCAGCAGCCCCCTCAGCAGCAGCCATGGCCTGAGCCAACTCCTGCTGAAGCTCCTCAACACGATCGCGCAGAGCCTCGACCTGGTTCTCCAGCTCGATGATCCGCTTGATGCCGGCGAGGTTCACACCCTCGTCCTGCGACAACCGCTGCACTTCACGCAGCAGCACGATGTCGCGCATCGAGTACCGCCGCCCACCACCGGACGTACGACCGGGCGAAACAAGCCCCATCCGGTCGTACGACCGCAAGGTCTGCGCGTGCAGCCCGGACAGCTGGGCAGCCACGGAAATCACGAAGAACGGCGTGTCCTCATCGGTCCCCGGGGGGAACGGAAAACCCACCGCGCTCACCGCCCTTCAAGCAGCGCGTTCAGGTCACCGCGCGGATCGTGGTCCACAGTCACCGCGGCGTACGCCTCGAGGGCCTTGCGGGCCTCGGACGAGAGGTTGTTCGGCACCGCGACCTCCAGGGTGATCAGGAGATCGCCCGAAGTGCCGTCGCGCTTCGCGATCCCCTTGCCCCGCGCCCGCATCACGCGTCCGGAGGACGTGCCGGCGGGCACCTTCAGAGTCACCTTGCCGTCCAGGGTCGGGACGGTCAACGTCGTCCCCAGAGCGAGCTCGGAGAACGTCATCGGCACCTTCAGCGTCAGGTCGTTGCCCTGACGGCCGAACAGGCTGTGCGGGTTGACGTGCACGCGCACGAACAGGTCGCCGCTCGGGCCGCCGTTGCGCCCCGGTTCGCCCTGTCCCGCGAGGCGGATCCGCTGGCCGTCGTCGACGCCCGACGGGATCCGCACGGTGAGCGTGCGGGTCCGGGTGCTGACGCCGTCGCCGCCGCACTCGAGGCACGGGTCGTCGATGATCCGCCCCGTGCCGCGGCAGTCGCGGCACGGCTCGCTGAACGCGAACGCGCCCTGCGAGCGGGTGACCAGGCCGGAACCCGAACACGTCGCGCACGTGTGCGGCGTGGTGCCCGGCTTGGCGCCGGAGCCGCCGCAGGTCGTGCAGGCGGCGGGGGACGACAGGCGCAGCGGCACCGTCGCACCCTTCACCGCCTCGGTGAAGTCGATGCGGACGTCGGTCTCGACGTCCTCGCCACGACGGGGTCGCGTGGGCGAGCCGGCCGCCCCTCCGCCGCGCCGGTTGAACAAGCCGCCGAGCAGGTCGCCCAGGCCACCGCCACCGGTGCCCTGCGCCGCCCGGCCGAACAGGTCGTTGACGTCGAAGCCGCCGGAGCCGAAGCCACCGGAACCCGGGAAGCCACCGCCGCCCGCGAACAGGCGGCGGGCCTCGTCGTACTGCTTGCGCTTGGCCGGGTCCGACAGCACGCCGTAGGCCTCGGAGACCGCCTTGAAGCGGGCCTCCGCCTTGGCGTCGCCGGGGTTCGCGTCGGGGTGCAGCTCGCGGGCGAGCTTGCGGTACGACTTCTTGATCTCGTCCGCCGACGCCTCGGAGGAGACGCCCAGCTCGCGGTAGAAGTCCTTCTCGATCCAGTCCCTAGCACTCACCGGACGTCTCCTCCTCCCTAACTCTCTTCGGCCGGCGTGGCACTGGGTGCCGGCTCGTGGTCCGTCACCGCGACGAGCGCGGGCCGGACGAGCTTCTCGCCGAACCTGTAGCCGCGGCGCAGGACAGCGGTGACCGTCGGTCCGTCGACGTCGGGGGACGTGCTGTGCTGCACGGCCTCGTGCACCGACGGGTCGAACGCCTCGCCCTCGTGCGCGAACGGCTCCAGGCCGGTCTTCTGCAACGTGGACACGAGCTTGTCCGCCACGGCCTTGAACGCGCCGGTCAGGTCGCCGTGCGCGGCGGCCCGCTCGACGTCGTCCAGCACCGAGAGCAGTTCACCCGCGACGGACGCCTTCGCGTTGTTGATCACCGCTTCCCTGTCGCGTTCCACCCGCTTGCGGTAGTTCGCGTACTCGGCGGTGAGCCGCTGGAGGTCGGCGGTGCGCTCGTCGAGCTGGGTCTTCAGCTCGGCGGCCACCTCGTCCACGACCTCGGCGACCAGGGGCTCTTCTGCCGGAGCAGCGCCTTCCTCCTCGTCGTGGGCCGGCGGCCGGACCTCACCCGTCTCGGGATCGATCCGGCGCCGGTCGTTCACGACGACCTGAGGCTGCTCCTCGTCAGGGGCGGCGTGCCTCGGCTCGGTCACTTCTTCTCGTCCTCGTCCACGATCTCGGCGTCGACGACGTCGTCCTGGCCGGCCTTGGCACCCGCACCGGCGGCACCCGGAGCGTCGGCACCGGGGGCCTCGGCGCCCGCGGCACCCGGCGCGTTGGCGTAGATCGCCTGGCCGATGGCCTGGGACTCGGTCGCGAGCTTCTCGACCGCCGTCTTGATGGCGTTGATGTCGGTGCCCTTGAGCGCCTCGGTCGCCTCGGCGATCGCCGCGTTGACCTTGTCCTTGATCTCGGCGGGGAGCTTGTCGTCGTTCTCCTTGACGACCTTCTCCGTCTGGTAGACGAGCGTCTCGGCCTGGTTGCGGACCTCGGCCTCCTCGCGGCGGCGCTTGTCCTCCTCCGCGTGGGCCTCGGCGTCCTTGACCATGCGGTCGATG
>JASLAV010000886.1 GCA_030146905.1 Lentzea sp.
AGATCCTGGGCCATGCGAGCCGTGCCGCCCACCACCCCGCCCTGGTGTCTTGGCTGCTCGACCTCATGCGTGACGAAGACGCCCCCCTGGCAGTCGCGGATCGAGACGGCCACTGCCCTGGCCACCCGCCTGCGCACCGCCCAGGCTCCGGAAGCGGTCACGCTCCTGAGCACCGTCACGGACAACGCTGCCGTCGCGGTGGCAGGCCGCCTCGCCGCCGCCGAGGCGTTGTCGCAGTGCGGGGTGTCCGAGCGTGATGCGGCCGAGCGCGGCTTGCGAGCCGTACTGGCCGACCCCCACGCCGACATGTCGGACTGCCGCACAGCGGCCGTCGTGCTCGCAAGCCTCAGCGCCGAAGGACGGATCGACGCCGCGAAGGCCCTGCTGGACTTCCTGGACGATCCGGTCATGCCGAACGACGACCTCGTTGAAGTCGCGACCGGCCTGGTGGAGATCGGCGTCGAGTTCCACGACAGGTGCGCCGAGGTCTTCCTGTCCGTGTTGCGGGACCAGGTCGACTTGATGGCCGGACGCAGGGACGCCGCCATCGCTCTCGCCTCGCTGGGCGCTCAGCACCTGGAACAGGCTGCGACCGCTCTCGTCGAACTAGTAGAGCTGAGGCGGCTCCGCTGCTACGAGCGTGTTGCTGCGGCAAAGGTGCTGGCCGAACTGGGGCCGGAGCACCGCGCCACCGCTGCGGAACGCCTGCGAGCCATGATGGCCGAACTCCACATGTCGCACTCGGAACGACGCAGCGTCCTTGTGGCGTTGATCGACCTCGGCGCGTGCGACCCTCACGACGCCGCGATCCACCTGCGCGAAACGATCAACGATTACCAAGCCGACGAGAACGCGGTCTACTGGGCGGCTCGAACGCTTGCCGACTTCAGCCCGGACTACCACAGCGAGGCGGCACGACACCTGCTGCGCATCGCTGACGACCCGTTGGTCACCGGGTTCGAAAGACAAGGCGCCCTTGGTCGTCTGGCTGAGTTCGGCGGGTCACACCGGACCAACGGTGTCAACCGGTTACGCCGTGAACTCGCCGATCCGGAGGTCGAACCGGGGTTGCGGTGCCACGCAGCCAGCGAATTGAGCCGCCTCGGGCCGGAATTCCACGCTGATGTGGTGGCGAACCTGCTTGACGTCCTCACCGGCGACCTCCGCCCCTACGACGCTTCCAGGGCTTGGCGGATGCTCGCCTCACTCGACACCCGATACGCGGAGGCAGCCGACGAAGCGCAGCTCGATCTCCTGATCTCCAGGGCGAACGAAGACGCGTACACGAGGTTCACCTTCGGAAGTTTAGAGATAAACGCCGAGAACCACGACCGGGCTGCGGACCATCTGCTGCACGTCTTCGCCGATACGACACTCCACTGGATTACCCGATACCAGGCGTGCTCCCAACTGGTAGGGCTCCATCGCAGATTCCACCCGGCCTTGTTGTCCACCGCCATCGAGCTGTGGAGAACCGACTTCGCGAACATCACGAGGTTGGTGGTACACAACTTCCCAAAGATGGCTCCGCAGGCGCGGGCTCGACTGGCGGACCACATCCAGGGCGTGATCAGTGCGAGCGCCGATGCCGACGTGGTCATAGCCGGAGCCGAGGCGCTGATCCCACTCGGCCACCACGACGAGTCGACCACGACATCGGTGCGTGAGGTGATGCTCGACCACCTGGCGCAACCAGACAAGCGCACCGAAGCCGCAACCATCGTGGCCGCGCTCGATCCCCGCCACATCGCGGAAGCGCTCGACCTGGTCGCCGACGCCACCCTGCACGCGTCAGCTCTGTCGTGGAAGTTGAAGTTGCTCCAGCTCGCACGATTGGGCGCGGACGTCACTGCACACGCCCTCGCGCAGTTGAACCGGGATACCGACCGTGATGCGAAGCAGCAGGCCGCAGAACTGATGATCGATCTGCACGGCCGGCCCGATGAAGAGTCGATCCGCGAACTCCGGCGGCTGGCGGCCGATGTTCACCTCGCTTTCGCCGAGCGCAGCGATGCCTTCATGACGTTGGCGCGGTTCGAACCGTCCGCGACGGATGCCATCGGCTTCCTCGAAGCGGTCCTGAACGACAGGGATGTCGTGGTCGAGGAGCGCTGTCGAGCCGCCCACAACCTGGTCCGACTCGACCGGTCCCAGTGGCGCAAGTGCGTCGCGACGCTCAGGCGGTTGCTCGTCCACCCACTGGTGACCCTGGACGAGCAGGTCGAGCTGGTCCAGCGACTCGACACGCTCAAAGCGCTTCGACAGGGTGAGATCAACAAGCTCAACCTCGCCGTCGCGCACCACCCGAGTGCATCCACGCCCACTCGGCGAAAGGCGCTCCACCGCGTGACCGAGCAGGCCAGGGATGCCATCTTGCAGGGGATCATGACCGATGCCATGACGCCTGTCGCGGTGCGCCTCTCGCGTTACGTCGACCCGCCGTTGGCCGAAGTGGCGACTGCGGTCGCGCGGGACGTGATGACCGCTGTCGAGTCGACATCCGCAGACCGCGTCACGGCGGCGGTTGCGCTCGTCGGTTCCTCGCGCCAGTCCGTGCCTGAAGCAGTCGACGCGCTGACCGAATCGCTCTCGGACAGCAGTATCCGGTTCCGCGCCTGGCGTGCACTGGCCGACTGCGGCACGCCGCACCGACGTGAAGCAGTAGCCGACCTCCTGGGGGTGGTCGAGGACGAGGTGGAGCGACTGCACACTCGGTTCCGGGCCGTGAAGCTGATCACCGATCTCCTGCGGACCCCGCCTGCTGAAGTGCTGGACTTCCTGCGGCAGGTGGCTTCGGACGAGCGGGCCCCCTCGCGCCGACGGCTCGACGCGCTGTTCAGGCTCCGCCACGTGAACGGGTTGGACGGAGTCCGAGCCGTGCGCGACGACGAGCGCGTCTCCCCCGCCGTCCGACGGCTCGCCTGCACGATGTTGGTCGACTACCGGCCGGAAGACCGTGCCACAGGAGCCGAAGTACTGCGGTCGATCGCGGCCGACGTCGCGCAACGGCCCGCATTGCGGTGCGCGGCGGCGTCAGACCTCGTCCAGTTCGGCGCTCCCAGCCGCGCCCAGGCCGCCGAGATCGCGCATGCAATGGCCGTGGACACCACGTTGCCAACCACCAGTCGGGTGCGGGCGGCCGAGGTGCTGGAGGAGGCGGCGCGGAGCAGGCGGGCGGAAGTGCTGGCGATCCTCGATGGGCTGGGTGCCACCGACAACCCGCTGCACAGGCTGCACGCGCTGAAAGCCATCGCGGCCATCGCACCACTACAAGCGACGCACCCGTTGCGCGCGATGACGCGGGATCGCCATCTCCCACCGGTCGTGCGGCTGCGTTGCGCCGAAGCGCTCGTGGCCAACCACCGGGAGCACCGCGAATCCGCTGTCATCGCCGCACGTGAGGTGGCGTTCGACGAACTCGTGCCGAAGCACGTCCGGGTGCACGCCGCGCGGAACCTCGCCCGGTGGGGCGAGGTGTTCCGCGACGACGCCCGTCAACTGCTGCGCAGCCTGTCGGAGCAGTAGGAGATCAGCGGAGGGACAGGGGGCGCAGGTCGGTCCAGTGCTCCTCCACGTAGGCCACGCAGGCGTCGCGCGTGTCGGGGCCGAAGCGGGTGGTCCAGCCGGCCGGGATGTCGGCGAACGACGGCCACAG
>JASLAV010000900.1 GCA_030146905.1 Lentzea sp.
GGGTCCGTGCTCGACAAGCGTCCCGTCGCGGCGATGATCTGGTTGTACGTCGTGTGGATGCGGCCGTCGGGCGCCACCGTCTTGAGGAGCCCCTCGACCGTCTGGCGGAGCCGGATGACGTCGCGGTGGCGGAGCAGGTGCTGGAGGAACGGGTGCTCGGTCTTCTCGAAGAGCTGCTGCAGCGCGTCGGCGTCGGTGGTGTAGCCGGTCTTCGTGCGCTTTGTCTTCGGCATGTCGAGCTCGTCGAAGAGGACCGTCTGCAGCTGCTTCGGGCTGCCGAGGTTGATCTCCTTGCCGATGACGAAGAAGACCAAGACCGGCTACACCACGGACGCGGACGCGCTGCAGAACCTGTTCGAGCAGACCGAGCACCCGTTCCTGCAGCACCTGCTCTCGCACCGCGACGTCACGCGCCTGAAGTCCACTGTGGACGGACTGCTGAAGTCGGTCGCCGACGACGGCCGCATCCACACGACGTTCCACCAGACCATCGCCGCCACCGGCCGGTTGTCCTCGACGGACCCGAACCTGCAGAACATCCCGATCCGCACGGACGAGGGCCGCCGCATCCGCCAGGCGTTCGTCGTCGGCGACGGCTACGCGGAGCTGATGACCGCGGACTACAGCCAGATCGAGATGCGGATCATGGCGACGCTGTCCGGTGACGAGGGCTTGATCGCGGCGTTCAACAGCGGCGAGGACCTCCACACCTACGTGGCCTCGCAGGCGTTCTCGATCCCCACCGCCGAGGTGACGGGCGAGATGCGCCGCCGCATCAAGGCGATGTCGTACGGCCTCGCGTACGGCCTGTCGGTGTTCGGCCTGTCGCAGCAGCTGCGCATCCCGACCGAAGAGGCCCGCGAGCAGATGGAGGCCTACTTCTCCCGCTTCGGCGGAGTGCGCGACTACCTCAACGAGATCGTCGAGAAGGCCCGCAAGGACGGCTACACCGAGACCGTCCTCGGTCGCCGCCGCTACCTGCCGGACCTCACGTCCGACAACCGCCAGCGCCGCGAGATGGCCGAGCGCATGGCCCTCAACGCGCCGATCCAGGGCAGTGCCGCCGACATCATCAAGGTGGCCATGCTGGGCGTCTTCCGCGCGCTGGAGTCGTCCGGCCTGCGGTCGCGCATGCTGCTGCAGGTCCACGACGAACTGGTCCTGGAGGTCGCCGAGGGCGAGCGCGAGGCCGTGGAGGCCCTGGTGCGCGACCAGATGGGCAACGCCTACCAGCTGCTGGTCCCGCTGGAGGTCTCGGTCGGCGTGGGCCGCTCCTGGGACGACGCCGCCCACTGACGCACGACACGGCCCGCCACCGAGGTGGCGGGCCGTGGCATCCCGTCACCGCAGTGCCGGCTGCCGGACGCGGACCAGCCGGACGGCCAGCAGCGCCAGGCCCGCCAGTGCGGCGAGCACGTAGGCGTTGCCCGCCAACGACTCCAGCGGCGTCCACAGCCGTTCCTGCCCTGCGGCGCGCGGCACCAGCGTGAACACCCACCCGGTGCACAGCGCCACCAGCGCCGCGGCGAAGCCGAACCGCCGCCGGGCGAGCAGCACCGCGCACAGCGGCGCCACCCACACCCAGTGGTGCGTCCACGAGATCGGGCTGACGAGCACGCCGGCGAACGCCGTCACCAGCACCGCGCCCACCGGGTCGCCGCGCCGGTGCAGGTCGCGGGCCAGGTACGACGCCACGCCGAGGCACACCAGGACGAGCAGGACCAGGACCGCGGGGGAGCCGTCCACGACGCGGTGGACCAGGCCGCTCAACGACTGGTTGCCCCACCACGCGTTGCCGCCGGCCTTGTTCGCGCCCAGCATCGTGGACGTCCAGTACCGCACCGTGTCACCGGGCAGCAGCACCACCCCCGCGATCCCCAGCCCGGCGAACACGGCCAGCGCCCGCACGGCGTCGCGGGGTCGTCCGGTCACGAGCAGGTGCGCCACGAACACAAGCGGGGTCAGCTTCACCGCCGCCGCGACGCCGATGAGCACCCCGGCGAACCGGGACCCGCGCAACGCCAGCACGTCCACCAGCACCAGGGCCATCAGCAGCACGTTGACCTGGCCCAGCGCGACCGTCCGCCAGACCGGCTCCAGGCACAGCAGGAGCGGCAGCACCCACCACGCTCCGCCGGCGAGCCGCACGGAGGCCCGCAACGCCAGCACCGTCCCGACCGCCGGCACGCCCCACGCCAGCTGCACGGGCAGTGCGGCGAGGGGCAGGAACACCACGGCGGCGATCGGCGGGTAGGTGAACGGCAGGGCGGGCGACCAGTCGGGGATCGCCGTCAGCGGGGCGTAGAGCGACTGCCCGTTCACCAGGGCCAGCGCACCCGCCCGGTACACGCCGCTGTCCACTCCCAGCGGCCGGCCCAAGATCCACCACACGACCGCCATGACGGCCAAAGCCGCAGCTGGGAGCGCTGGAACGCGGGGGAGCAGGGCTGATTTGATCACCCGCCCGACGCTAGGAGCGACGGCCCCGGAAAACGTCCCGCCGAGGTGGTGTCCTGACGTGCCCCGCCGGTACCGGTCGCGCCAGGCCCGTACCCCGGTACTACTCGGCGGGCACCACGAGACCGCACTCGTAGGCCAGCACCACGGCCTGTGCGCGGTCGCGGAGACCGAGCTTGGTCAGCACCCGGCTCACGTGGCTCTTGGCGGTCTGCTCGGCGATGGCCAGCGCGCCCGCGATCTCGGCGTTGGACAGTCCTCGCGCGATCAGGCGCAGCACCTCCACCTCGCGCGGGGTGAGGTAGCGCAGCGCCGCATCGGCGGGCTTTCCCGGTGCGCGGTCGGCGTAGGCCGCCACCAGCCGCCGGGTGACCGACGGGGCGAACAGCGCGTGCCCCGCTGCGACCACGCGCACGGCGTTGACCAGGTCGGCCAGCGGGGAGTCCTTGAGCATGAACCCGCTGGCGCCCGCGCGCAGCGCCCCGTAGACGTGCTCGTCCAGGTCGAACGTCGTCAGGACCAGCACCTTCGGCGGCGCGTCGCCGGAGCCGACGATGAGGCGGGTCGCTTCCAGACCGTCCATCACGGGCATCCGCACGTCCATCAGCACCACGTCGGGCGCGAGGTCGCGGGCCAGCACCACCGCGTCGGTCCCGGTGCCCGCCTCACCGACGACGTCCACATCGGACTGGCTGTCCAGTGCGACGCGGAAGCTCTCCCGGATCATCGCCTGGTCGTCGACCACCAGCACCCTGATCGTCACACGGTGTCCTCTCCGTGCAGCGGCAGCTGCGCGACCACCAGGAAACCGCCGTCGGGCGTGCGGCCGGCCGTGAGCTCGCCGCCCAGCACGCGCACCCGCTCGGCCATGCCGGCCAGGCCGTGCCGGGGGCGGGCCGGGTCGTCGTCGAGCGCGGGCCTGGTCGCGGCGGCGTTGCGCACGTCGACCGTCAGCACGTCACCGTTCGCGGTGATCTCGACCGTGACCACGCCGCCCGGCGCGTGCCGTGCGCTGTTGCTCAACGCCTCCTGGACGATCCGGTACGCCGAGAGCCCCACACCCGCGGGCACCGGGCCGACCTCGACGCGGAGGGTGATCTCCGCGCCCGTCTCGCGGAACCGGGCCACCATGTGCTCGACGTCGGACAAACCGGGCTGCGGCGCGGTCCCGTCCCCGTCGTCGGCGCGCAGCACGACCAGCATCCGCCGCATCTCCGTGAGCCCGTCGCGAGCCATCCGCCCGATCACGTCCAGCTCGTCGAGCACCTCCTGCGCCAGGCCGGGCAGCCGGTACGGCACGGCGTCGGTGCGCAGGACCAGCGCGGACATGTGGTGGCTGACGACGTCGTGCAGCTCCCGCGCGATGCGGGTGCGCTCCTCCAACGCGACCAGGCGGATCTGCTCGGCCCGCCGCAGGCCGTCCGCTTCCCTGCGCTGCCGCACCGCGTTGCCCAGCACGACCGCGCCGGTGGCGAGGAAGCCGGGAAGCGCCGCGTCACCCCAGTCCGCCAGGTGCGGCCAGGTCGACACGAAGGTGACCGCCAGGACCGCCACCACCACGACGGCGCCGAGGCGCAGCGCGACCTGGTACAGCAGGAACCCGACCGCCACCGTGAGGCCGATCGTCCACGGCCAGCCCCACTCCAGCTCGGGACCGGTGCGCGCGCCGTAGGCGTGGGGGAGGAAGAGCACCAGCAGCACGGAGAGGAACCAGGCCACCATGAGGTTCCGCGCCGCGAGGAGCACCGGCACCACCGTCACCACCGCGCACACCAGCGTCACCGCGTGCATGCCGTCCGGGCGGTGGAAGCCGGTCGGGACGGCGGCGAGGAGGAAGCACAGCAGCGCCATCAGGTGCGTCGCCGTGGTCCGGCGGGCCACCGCGGACCTGATGCCACGCAGCCGCTCCACGCGCCCACGGTAACGGGTTGCCGGCCTCCGGCAGCGATCCGCCTCCACTCGCCCCGCCGGATTCCACGTGAACCGACCCTGCCAGCACGCACGTGTTGGAGGTGCCGCCAATGAGGGAGACCTGCGATGGCGTACCAGGTAGGGCTCGATCTCGGATCCGCAGGCACCGCCGTCGCCACAGACCTCGGTGTCACGACCACCCGGCGCAGAACCGGTGCGCCGGCAGGGGAAATGGCGCGTGTTCTCGACGACCTCGCGCAACGGCACGGGGAACCGCCGAGCCGTGTCGCCATGACGCATCCGCTCAGCTGGCCGCACGAGCGGCTCGAACAGCTCCGCGAGGACCTCATCGACTCCGGCCGCGCGGACGTGGTGTTCGTGCCGGCGCCGCACGCCGCCGCCATCGCGTTCGACGAGGACGCGCGGATGCCGGAGCACAGCACCGTCGCGGTGTTCGACTTCGGCGCGACCGGGTGCGACATCGCGGTGCTGCGCAAGCAGGGCGTGTTCATGCTCGCGGGCCAGCCGGAGCGGGTCGACGTCGGCGGGTTCTACCTCGACGACCTCGTGGCGGAGCACGTGATCGCGAAGATCAGGACGCACAGCCGGGACCTCGTGCGGAGCTGCGTCGAGGCGAAGGAGCTGCTCGGCAGCTACCCGGAGGTGCGGATCCCGTACATCGCGGAGAGCGGTGAGGTCCGCGAGGTCAGGCTCAGCAGGCTGGAGTTCGAGGCGGTCATCCGCCCGTCGGTCGAGCTGACCGTCGACGCGCTCGTCCGCGTGGCCGCCAGTGCGGGGCTGTGCCTGCCCGACGTGATCCTGCTCGTCGGCGGCTCGTCCCGGATTCCGCTGGTGGTCAAGGAGATCGCCGCACGGCTCAGGATCCCGGTGCTGCGGGCGCCCGACGGCGCGGCGGCGACCGGAGCACTCCTCGAAGCGAAGCAGCTGGAACCCGAACCGTCGCAGAAGGCGGCCGTGGAGGTGCCGTTGCCGAGGAACGAGGGCGAGAAGCGCGAACGACACCTCCCGACCACGCCGTTCATCGCCGCGGGACTCCTCGCGCTGGTGCTCGGGGGAGGCTGGGCCGCGCACGAGGCGATCAACCGGCCGCAGGTGGTCATGGAGAACACGAGCGTGCAGCTCGAACCACCGGGAACGGCCGAGCTGCCCCGCATCACCGGGTGATCGCGCGGATCTCCTTCAGCGTCGCGTCGATCTCCTCCGGTGTGTTGAGGATCGACGTGCCGATCCGGGCGTAGGGGATCCGGTACGCGGCCGTGGTGATCTGGATGCGCTTCTCCGCGAGCCGCGCCACGACCTCGTTGCCGGTGTGCCCGTTGACGTCGAAGCACACCAGGCCCGCGGACATCCCCGCGTCGCGAGGCGTGTGGACGACGACACCGGGGATCCCGGAGAGACCGTCCTTGAACCGCGTCGCCAGCTCGGTGATCCGTGCCGCCACGCGAGGACGCCCGAGCCGTTGGTGGAACTGGACCGCCGTCCGCACCGCGTAGTACTGCTCGAACGCGTGGAAGCCGCCGGGCCCGAGCGACGCCGTCCCGCCGCGGTTGCCCAAGCTCGGCAGCAGCGGCACGATCTGGTCACTGACCTGGGGGTTCACCCACACCATGCCGGTGCCGCGCGGCCCGAACAGCCACTTGTGCGTGCCGGCGACGAACACGTCCGCACCGAGGCGCGCCGCGTCGTCGTCGACCGCCGCCAACCCGTGCACGCCGTCGACGACGAGAAGGCAGCGGTCTTCCGGTGTGCGGCCGTTGTTGGCCTCGGCGACAACGGCCGCACACGCCCGCACGGGCATCCGCACGCCCGTGCTCGACTGCACCCACGTGATGCCGACGGCACGGGTCCGCGGCGTGATCGAGTTGCGCAGCCGTGTCGCGATCTCGTCCTCGGTCGCCTTCGCGGAACTCTCGAAGAGCGTGCCGACCCTGACCTTGGCGCCCACGCGCGAGGCCGCCAGCGTCGCCGCCTCCCGGTGCCACGCGTGGTCCTGGTCGCTGAGCAGGACCTCCTGATCGGCACGCAGCTTCAGGCCGCCGTAGACGATCGAGAGCCCGATGGTCGTGTTGGGGACGAACGCGATGTCGTCCGGTGCGCCGCCGACGTACTGCCCGAGCGCCGCGGCGACCTCCTGCGCCTGGTCGGGCATCAGGTCGTGCGAGTTGGCGTCGAGCCTGCGCTTGTAGTGCTCGATCGAGTCGCGCACCTCGCGCGGGTTGGACGCGAGGTAGAACAGCCCCAGGTTGGTCAGTGACGGGTCCAGGCGGAACTCGCGCCGCACGGCACCCCAGTCCAGCTCCTGCGCGGCCGACGCCGCGGTCGGTGCGACGGCGAGCAGTCCGGCTCCGACGAGGAAGTCACGGCGTTCCATGCCTGTCATGGAACCGCTCGCGGACCGCATTGGACAGGGGTTCCCCCTCCGGAGCGAACGGCACGCCCGCGGTCAACGCCCTGGCGCCGACCGCGCGGCTCACGGCCTGGCGGTCACCTGCACGTCGCGCGCGGTCAGTTCGGCGCCGCAGTCCGTGCACTCGACCTTCGCCCGCACGCCGCCGCCGCAGTCGCGGTGGTGCAGGTGGAACGACTCCTCTTCTTCCGGAGCCATCCACTTCTCGCCCCACGTGCGCAGTGCCATCAGCACGGGGTAGAGGTCCCTGCCCTTGTCCGTGAGCCGGTATTCGTGCCGTGTGCGGTTGTCTTCCTGGTACGGCACGCGCTTGAGCACGCCCTCCTGCAGCAGGACGTTGAGGCGGTCTGTCAGAACGCTGCGCGAGATCTCCATCGACGACTGGAAGTCCTCGAAGCGGCGGGTCCCCAGGAAGATCTGGCGGAGCAGCAGCAGCGTCCAGCGCTCGCCCAGCAACGCCGCTGGGCGGCCCAGCGTGCAGGGCAGGCTGGCGAAACTCGCGTACGACATGGCTCCAGGATATCCCTTGCGTTCGTTTTTCGAACTCAGCTACAGTTCGGATTCCGAACTCAGGGGGTCGTCCACATGCGCGTCACCGAGCTCAACCGCGACACCGCCGGAGAAGCTGTCGACGCGGTGTTCGCAGGACTGTCCGTGCGGAGTCGCTACCTGCGGTTCCACTCGCCGACACCGCGGCTGACCGCGTCCGCGCGCCGCGTGCTGGCCGACGTGGACGGCGAACGGCACGCGGCCGTGTGCGCCAGGATCGGCGGCGACCCGGTCGGCATCGCGCGAGTGATCAAGACCGGCGAGTGCGGCGCGGAGATCGCGGTCGCCGTGGTGGACCTCTGGCAGCGCCGCGGCGTCGGCCGCCGGATGCTGGGGGAGCTGACGGCGGTCGCGGCGCGGATGGGCGTCGCGGAGCTGCACGGCGACGTGCTGCCGGACAACGAGGGCATGCTGGCGCTGGTGCGCAGGGTCCTGCCGGGTGTGCGGCTGATGAGGGAGGCCGACGCGGTGCACCTGAGCTACCCGCTCGCGTGGGTGGCCGCGGAGATCACCGACGCCGACCTGGTGAACAGCCTGCAGGAGATCTGAGGGGCGGAGTTCGCTGCCCGCGCGGGCGGTCGTTCACCGTTGACCGGCGCGAACAGTCGGAACACAAGACGTTCGACCGGACCAAAACTTCACATCGCCTTGCTACGGTGACGGCCATGAAGACGTGGGGGATGTTGGCGGTCGCCGCGGCGGCCATCACGTTCGGATCGACGCTGGCGATGCCCGACGTCGCCGAGGCGGCTGCCGAGGGCGGCGTGATCTGCGGTACGTACGAGGCCAACTCCAAGATCACCCGTAGTGAGATCCTGGCGCGCTCGCGGACGTGGATCAGCGCCCGCGTGCCCTACAGCCAGAGCGACTGCTTCGGCAACAGGTACGGCGCCTACCGCACCGACTGCTCCGGCTTCGTCTCGATGGCGTGGGGTCTGCGCATCTCCTACACGACCCACATCCTCGAGCAGGTCGCGCACCGCATCGACTGGGAGGACCTCCGTCCCGGCGACGCGCTCAACGACCGCGAGAACCACGTCGCGCTGTTCATCGGCTGGGCGGACGCCTCCAAGACGCGGCCGATCGTGCGCGAGCAGGCCGGCCCCGACGGCAGCAGGCCGGTGCAGCGCGTCTGGAGCGCGAGCACGGCCAGCCGGTACGTGCCGCTGCGCTACAACAACCTCGTCGAGGCGGGCGGCGCGAGCACCGGCAGCGAGACGCCGGTGACGGACAAGACGATCGTCAACCCCGGCCCGCAGATCTCGAACACCGGTCAGCAGCAGCTCGAGGTCTACGCGCGCGCCGCGGACGGCTCGATCATCACGAACTTCCACAAGACGAGCCGCTGGGCCGGCTGGCAGCAGCTCGGGCCCGAGCTCTTCGCCGGTGACCC
>JASLAV010000923.1 GCA_030146905.1 Lentzea sp.
GCCCAGCCTCCTTCCCGACTGCACGGAGGAGCCAGACCGCAGCGCCTGGCACCTCGTCGTGCCACCGGCCGCACCGGGCGGACCGGTCAGACGAACCTAGGCCTGGTGATCACCAGCCGCAACCAACGGAAGCAACGATTCAGAACCAATGCGCGGGCGAACGTCTCAACTGCCGGGGTTCGAGGGGCGCATGGCGAGCTTGGCGAGCAGGTCACGACCCTTTTCCGCCGACTTCGGCTGGCAGAGCACGTCGTACCTCCCGGCGACCAGCTGACTGGCCGACTGGAAGTCCCGCTTGCCGCGCGCCGACCCGTACCCGACCGCCGCGAACACGAGCCCGAAGAACACACCGGTGATCAGACCGGTCAGCACGGGGCCCACGGTCACCCCCGGCTCGGGGCTGAAGAGGGTGAGCAGCAGACCGACGAACAGGCCGAACCACGCACCGCTGGCGGCACCGGTCATGAGCACCCGGCTCCAGGTCAGCTTGCCGGTGACCCGCTCCACGAGCATGAGGTCGACACCGACGACCGTGATGTCCTGGACCGGGAAGTCGTCCAGGGCGAGGAAGTCGACCGCGCGCTGCGCTTCCTCGTACGTGGCGTACGAACCGATCGGCCACCCCGTCGGCGGGGTGGGCAGGCGGGGCGGGACTCCGGGCCGGTTCGGACTGGCGAACGGACTCGTCACAGGGACCACCTCTGTCGGACGCGCTGATCGTCCCATCCTGCCAAAGCCTGCTCAGGCGTGCCGAGACGCCCACGGGTGTTCTGCCGGGCCGGCGCCCGCTCAACGGGGGAACGCCAGCTCGAACCGGTGCGCGAAGGCCCGGTACTGCCGCGCGTAGGCGTCCGTGGCGTCCGCGACCCGCTCGCGTTCCTCCCTCACCACGTCACCGGCCGCGACGGTGTTCCCGCGGAGCACGTGGACGATCGCGAGCTTGCGCGCCCGTTCGAAGTCGAGCAACGACCCCGGCCTCGCGACGAGCTCCTCCGCGAGCGCGTCCCACCTCGCGCACCTGTCGACGTACGGCTTGCCGAACTCCAGGAAAGCGCTCACCAGCGACGCGGCGACAGGGACGTGGTCGCCGCCGGGCGGGAACGTCCACCGCCACACGGGTTTCTCGCCCATCAGGTGGCCCAACGGCAGAGAGACGACGGGAGTGGCCGCGATCCCGACCCCCAGCGCGCGGCAGATCTCGTCGTAGCGGCGGAAGCAGACACCCACCAGCGGCGTGAGCTCCAGCGAACCGGTCACCCCGAACCCGAGCCAGCCGGAGGCGCCGTCACCGCGGTCCTGCAGCCAGACGTGACCGCGGCGGACGAACCCCGTCGGGCGCAGGGCGGTGTCCACGGCCACGAGCGCGTCGGTCTTCGGCGAAGGCCTCACGGACGACAGAGTCCCACCGATGTCCGGTCAGTGCAGGACGGGTGCCAGGAACTCCGTCAGCTTCCGCATCGCCTCGTCGGGCACCTCGTCCAGGTGTTCGGTGAGCTGCAGCAGGATCCGCCCGCCTCCGAGGTCCTCGACCGAGAAGCACGGTGCGGTGGAAAGCACCTCTTGCACACCGCCGAGAGCGGCGACCTGACGTGGTCCCAGCAACGTCGCCCAGTGCGGGCCGCGCGCCAGTTCCGCCGCCATGAACAGGGATTCGTCCAGCCCCACGCCGACGGAGGCCTCGTGCTCGGTCCGCGCTCCCGCCCTGTCCAGGGTGATCCAGCCACCGCAGGCGCGCACCAGCGGAGCGCCCGACCGCAGTGCCGACAGCCAAGCATGTTGGGTGACAAGGGAAATCCAGCCGCCGAACAGGGCACGCGATGCGGTGACCACGACCTGGTGCGGAAAAGCGGGGTCGTCCTTCAGCAGGATCTCGGCGCTCCAGCCGCCGTCGACCAGCGGTAGTCCCTGGGAGTCGAGCTGGACGAGCTGCACGCGCAGGAACGACGGCAGGTCCGTCAGGGCCGCGGACCACGACGAAGGGGTGAACTCACCCGACGAGAGCAGCAGGCGGGCATAACCCGGTGGGCCCCACGGTGTCGTGTCCGACGGGTGGTAGTCGCGGGCCACCGACACGAGCTCCTCCACCGAGGCGGGGCACAGCGGCGCGAGGAGGTCGGTGAACAGGGCGCCGAACCAGGCGGCCAGGGCGGGACGGTCGACGCCGGAGAACGTGTCCAGCTCCAGACGGACGACGTGTGGCGGCGAGACAGGTCTTGGAAGCGTCAGGTCTGCACTCAAAGTGAGCGAACCTTATGTCTCGCCGCCGCGGACCGTCAGGGGCCAGTCCCGTGAAAGATTGGCCCCTAACGGACGAACCGCTACGCCCGCGACTGGTAGTCGCGGAGCAGGCCGCGGGAGATGATCGTCTTCTGGATCTCCGATGTACCCTCGCCGATCAGCAGGAACGGGGCCTCGCGCATCAGGCGCTCGATCTCGTACTCCTTGGAGTAGCCGTAGCCGCCGTGGATGCGGAACGCCTCCTGCGTCACCTCGGCGCAGTACTCGGACGCGAGGAGCTTGGCCATGCCGGCCTCGACGTCGTTGCGCTGCCCGGAGTCCTTGAGCCGTGCGGCGTTGACCATCATCAGGTGCGCCGCCTCGACCTTGGTGGCCATCTCGGCGAGTTTGAAGGCGATGGCCTGGTGCTCGGCGATGGCCTTGCCGAACGTCCTGCGCTGCTGGGAGTACTCGATCGCGAGCTCGAAGGCGCGGATCGCGATGCCGCACGCGCGGGCGGCCACGTTGACGCGGCCGACCTCGACGCCGTCCATCATGTGGCGGAAGCCCTGGCCGGAGGCGCCGCCGAGGATCTGCTCCCCGGCGATCTCGAAGCCGTCGAACACCATCTCGGTGGTGTCGACGCCCTTGTAGCCCATCTTGTCGATCTTGCCGGGGAT